>JANDJG010000202.1 GCA_024331085.1 Nitrospira sp.
CGGATGACGGAACCGACGGGCACGAAGCCGTGCTCCGCGCCTTGCGCGGCCTCACGCTCCACCAAGCCCGCCAGGTCGTGACGCAATGTCTCGTCGAGGGCGGGCGCTTCTCCGCCTCGGCCGTTCAAATCATCATGAAGCGCAAGATCCAACTCATCAAGGACGGGGGGCTGCTGGAATATTATCCTCTTGAAGACAATCGATTCGAGCTGGGCGGCTTCGCCAACTTGAAGGCGTGGCTGGAGCGGGCCAAGGTGGGGTTTACTGACGAGGCCAAGGCGCTCAATCTCTCGCCTCCCCGCGGCATCATGCTGGTTGGCGTCCCCGGTTGCGGAAAATCGCTCGCGGCAAAGGCCGTCGCCCGCTCATGGCAACTGCCGCTGCTCAAACTCGACGCGGGCCGGCTGTTCGATAAATTCATCGGCGAATCGGAGAAGAACTTCCGCCGAGCGATCGAGATGGCCGAATCCTTGTCGCCGATCGTGCTCTGGATCGACGAAATCGAAAAGGCCATGGCGGGAGGACGCGGGGGCGGCGAGGCCGACGCGGGTTTGAGCCGCCGACTGTTCGGCGCCTTTCTCACCTGGTTGCAAGAGAAAAAACAGGAAGTCTTTGTCGTCGCCACCGCCAACGATCTTTCGGCCTTGCCGCCCGAATTGCTTCGCAAGGGTCGATTCGATGAGATTTTTTTCGTGGATTTGCCGGACGATGAAGAACGGAAGGCCATTTGGGGGATTCATTTGAGCCTTCGAAGGCAGGACGTGACGAGCTTCGACCTGACCAAACTGGCCGGCGCGAGCGACGGCTTCAGCGGGTCCGAGATCGAACAGGCCGTCGTGGCGTCTCTTTATCGTGCCCTGCATCAACGGACTTCGCTGACGACCGATTTGTTGATCGAGGAATTGACCCAGACCGTTCCGCTCTCCGTCACGCGGCACGAAGACATCGACGAACTCAGACGCACGGCTCAAGGGCGGTTCGTCAGCGTACGGTAACGGCGTCGCTATCTCGTTCATCCCGACGACTCTTCAATTTGAAACCACCGACCCACGAGCCGCTTGTCCCACCTGTTCCGCGTGCCTCGTCTCCTGGAAATTTTTCCGGCCTTCCGTTACAGTCCCGACCCGGAACAGCCGATAAGAGTCTGCAAGGACGAGAAAAAGACACCATGCCGTGCTGTTACGGCCCCGTCGTCCGATAACCTGTTACAATACCCTCATGACGCTCTCCTCGAAACAAACGCGAATGCCGCCCCCCACGTCTCTTCGCCATGCCCTGGTGAACGTCCGGCATGGTCTTTTGAAATTGCATAAGGCGCTCATCGTGGCGGAACAGATCACCTTCGAGCGAATTTACGGGCGCATCGATTCGACCGGTCAATTGCTCCAGTTGGTCATGAACGATCCATGGTTCACATGGCTTCATCCTCTTTCCAACTTGATCATACGCATCGACGAGCTGCTGGAGAAAGAAGAACGCGACGTCGCGGAACAGGCGGTCTTTCTCGTCGCCGAAGCACGAGCCTTGATCCGCCCGTCCGAAGAGGGAGACGGGTTCGAGCGCAGTTATTACGAAGCGCTGCAACGGGCTCCCGACGTCGTCATGGCCCATTGTGAAATAAAAAAGCTGTTGAATCTTCCTCTCGCCTGAGAGCCCACGGGTCGCGCGACTTCTTTGCCGGTTTTTCCGCGACGATCATCTCCCCTTCTTAATCCCGGCCGTGTTTGCCGTGGCCTCTGGCCTTGTCGCGTCCCTGTTTCCCATGCTCACCGGCCGCCTCATCGGCTCGATCGAGCCCCCGTTTGCGATGGTCTCCATCCTGCCGATGTTTGTGCTTGCCCTTCCCTTTCCTTTTCTCTTTATCGTTGTTTTTCTCCTTATCTCCATCGTCGTCACGTTCCCCGTCGTGCTTTTTCCGCTTCATTTTCTTCTCTTTTCCCTCCTCCGCGACCGAATCCCGATCCTTTACGGACTCCTGGGGCGTCGGAGAAGGGGACGTTGCGGGGGCTGCGGACTCCACGGCCTCTTCTTGAGCATGGACATTCAAAAAGGTCGCGAACACCACAAGGGCGATGGCAACGGCAACAACCTTGATCATCAATTCTCCTCCTTGCTAAGAGTTCC
>JANDJG010000084.1 GCA_024331085.1 Nitrospira sp.
TCGTGACCGCAGCCGGCAACCCTTCGGGAATCGCGCCCACCGCCAGCGCCACCGCCGCCATGAAAATCTCCTTGGCCTCCTGCCCTCGCCACAGGCCAAGTAGGAAGGTAAGCGCGGCCAAGCCGAGGATGGCCACCGTCAGCACCTTGCTGAAGGACGCCAGCTTTTGCGTGAGCGGGGTCTCCAGTTGCGTCGTCTCGCCCATCAACTGATGGATCCGGCCCAGTTCCGTCTCCACGCCGGTCGAAACGACCACGCCCGTTCCTTGCCCATACGTCACGAAGGTGCCGGAAAACGCCATGTTCTTGCGATCGCTCACGACGGTCTCGGAGGGGAGGACATGATCGACCTTCTCGACGGGAAGGGACTCCCCGGTCAGCGCCGATTCGTCCACCCGTAATTCGCGGACCCTGGTTAATCGAAGATCCGCGGGAACCTTGTCGCCCGACTCCAGCAAGACGACGTCCCCGGGCACGATCTCCTCGGAAGGAATGCGGACCGTCCGCCCATCCCGCCGGACCTTGGCCTCCGTCGTCATCATCGAGGCCAAGGCGTCCAAGGCCGCCTCCGCACGCGACTCTTGAATAAATCCGACGATGGCATTCACGAGGACGACGCCGAAGATCACACCGGCATCCACCCACTCGCCTAACAACAGCGTGACAACCGTCGCCGCCAGCAAGACGTAAATCAGCGGATGGTGGAACTGAAACAAAAACCGGATCAACGGCCCATGACGCCGAAACTTGGGTAACACATTGGGGCCGAACCGCGCGAGCCTCGTCGCCGCTTCGTTCGACGTCAATCCCTTGGCGACATCGGTCTCCAGCAGCAGCACGACTTCGTGCGCGGGCAGATGATGATGAGATGTCATGCGGCCGCCTCGTCGTTCATTTCAAATCAGGTCCCGTCCCTGCACCATAGACAACGCATCCGGCGAACACAACCGGAATGATCGGCGTCTTGGACGCCATCGATGTGACCATGGGGTGAAAGAGATCACGGAGCCGAGCCTGGAAACTCGCTCTCCGCCGACCGCTCCAGAATCGCCTCCAGATGGCGAATGCGCTCTCCCTGCGACTCGACGGTCTCTTCCAGGCGGCGGATTTCTCTGGCTCGCCTGACTCGCGGCCCCAAGGACGCCATGAAGGTTAGTATGGCGCCGACCGTGGCCGAGCCGAGGATGACCAACACCAACGACGTCTCGTACTCCCACGTGAGAAACCGGACGTGGACCGCCGCAGTGTTTTGCAGCGCAAACAGGGCGATCAGGATCGCGAACAGCAGGGCCACCAACAACGTCGGCATCGTCTTGTCCTCCTCGGCGACCGATCCCGGCCGCCGTCTCTCCGATCCACTTCGATCAGACTTCGATCCGGCGAAGGCGTCTGAGCAACGTCCAGCCGATCGATCCCGCCACGGCCGACGCCGCCAGAATGCCGACTTTCGCCGGCGCATCGAGCGGCGTTTTCCCGAAGGCCAATCCTTCAATGAACAGCGACATCGTGAAGCCGATTCCGGCCAAAAACCCGACCCCTGCGAGATGGCGCCAGGTCAGATCCGACGGCATCGTCGCGATTCCCGCGCGAATCGCCGACCAAGAGGCCAACACGATTCCGGCCGGTTTGCCGATGACCAGACCGGCCATGATCCCGAGCGCGACCGGATGTCCCAACGTGCCCAGGGGATCTCCCTCCAACGACACGCCCGCGTTGGCCAGCGCGAACAGCGGCAGGACCACGGCTGTCACCCAGGGATGGAGCCCCTGTTCCAATCGTTGCAGCGGCGTACCGGCCTCTCCGGCCGCCTCGCGCAGCCGGGAGACGATCTTGTGCCCTGCCTGGTTCGCCAGCGGAGAACGGCCCGCCTCCATCGCCGTTTGAAATTTTTCAAGCAACCGGCGGCTCTTGGCGACGAACGCTTCGCCGGACAGGGTCGTCCGTGCCGGGATCGTGAACGCTGCAAGCACGCCGGCGATGGTCGGATGAACACCGGACAAGAGAAACGCCAGCCACAGTCCTCCGATTCCCAACAGTCCATACACAAGAGGATGACGGATGCCCAGCACGTTCGCGCCGACCAACGCCGCCAAAAACCCGCCCCCCACCACCAAACTCCCCCACGAAATCGTTGACGTGTAGAAGAAGGCGATGATCAGGACCGCGCACAAATCATCGGCAATGGCGAGCGCCACGAGAAAGACCTTCAACGCCAGCGGCACACCCTTGCCGAGCAGGGAAAGGATGCCCAACGAAAAGGCGATATCCGTGGCCATGGGAATGCCCCACCCCTTCGCACCGTCCGTTCCCGCGTTGAGCGAGGCATAGAGCATTGCCGGGAGAACCGACCCGCCCAACGCGGCGGCGAGGGGCAGCGAGGCTTGGCGCAGCGAGGACAGTTCTCCGACCAACACCTCGCGCTTGATTTCCAAACCGATGACGAAGAAAAACATGGCCATCAGCCCGTCGTTGATCCAGAGAACCAGCGGTTCGGTGAGCACGAAGTCCCCCACCCCCACCGTCACCGGCAACCGCCGAAAGGCGGCATAGCTCTCCGACCACGGCGAGTTGGCCCAGACGAGAGCGGCGACCGTCGAGATCAGCAGCAGAATCCCTCCCGCCGACTCGGCATGGATGAACTTCTGAAAGGGCTCCACCACCGGCTGGATCAGTGGAGCCGCACCCTGATTTTCAAACGAACGATCCATACCTTGCCTTTGGCAGTCCCCTGCTTTTCGCCTCGTCTTGTCCTCTCTCCCCTGCTCCTCACAGGTCAAGGTGAGATCTGATGGCAGCTACAATCCGATCAGGCGACTCATCGATAGCCACCGTCAGCGCATCGCCCGGCTCCTCCAATGTTTCAAACTGACTGGCCAAGAGGTCCTTGTGCATAAAGTGATCGGTTCGATCAGCGAGGCGCCGCGCGATCAGATCGGCACTTCCCTTGAGGTACACGGATCGAACCACATCTTCCCATCCTTGCACCAAATAACTCCGATAGGCTGCCTTGAGTGCCGAACAGGCCAAGACCGTTGGCCTGCCTTGTGCCACCCACGAGGCGATGGCCGAACGAATGGCATTCAGCCACGGCTGCCGATCTTCGTCGGTCAGCGGAATCCCCTTGGCCAACTTGTCGCGATTGTCGGTGGAGTGAAAGTCATCCGCATCGGCGAAATGCCATCCGATCTGCTCCGCCAGCAACCGGCCGACCGTCGTTTTCCCCGATCCTGAGACGCCCATGATCAGGATCACCACGGGAGACACTTCCACGGGAGACACTTCCGACCTCACCTCAGCCTCAGCCCTTCTCTGACGTTGAGACTCATCGCCGGCCACTGCGTTTGGCTGACGCACTCCGCTTCACTCCCGCTTCTCGTCGGCTTTGGGCACAATCTCCCAACAGTCTCGTCACCAGGGAGGTCCAGCCGGTCTGATGACTGGCACCACATCCTCTTCCCGTATCGCCATCAAAGTACTCATGGAACAGGGTCAACGGGCGCCAATAGGGGTCCTCGGCAAACCGGCGATCTTCCCCATGCCAGGGCCTCATGCCCTGATCGTTCGGAAGAAAGATGCCGGCGAGGCGGGCAGCCAACGACGTGGCGATCGCACGCAGGGACTGTTTCTGCCCGGAGCCGGTCGGGTACTCAATCTGGAATCCGTCTCCATAATAATGGTGATACCGTTCAAGCGCCTCGATCAGGAGATAGTTGGTCGGAAACCACACAGGTCCGCGCCAGTTGGAATTGCCTCCGAAGAGATCATTGTCAGATTCACCCGGAACATAGGCCACGCGATATTCATTCCCATCCACAGAAAACACGTAGGGGTGATCACGATGAATTTGGGAAAGTGACCGAAAGCCATAGGGTGATAAGAATTCTCGCTCGTCCAGGGCGTAGCGCAAGACCCGCTCCAATCGCTCCCTGGTCGGAATGGCCAGGAGCAATCGTTCATGAGAGCCGTCCGTGAGCGACTCCATATAGGAAATTTGCGTGGCCAGGTCTCGCCGATTCTCTAAAAACCACTGCATCCGCCTTGTGAAGCCGGGCAACCGATCCAGATACTCCCGTTCCAAGACCTCGACGGCGATGAGGGGCAGTAAGCCCACCATCGACCGCACTCGCAGGGGCACCGCTTCACCGTTGATATGGAGGTGATCGTAGTAAAACCCGTCCTGCTCGTCCCACAAGCCGGTCCCATCGAGATGATTCATCGCGTCGGCGATCGCGACAAAATGCTCAAAGAACTTGCTCGCGACGTCCTCATAGGTTCGGTCATGCTGAGCCAGTTCCAGCGCCATCGCGAGCATCGTAAGGCAGTAAAAGGCCATCCACGCCGTGCCATCCGCCTGTTCGAGATGTCCGCCGGTCGGAAGCGGCTTGGACCGGTCGAAGACGCCGATGTTGTCGAGTCCCAGAAAGCCGCCGGAGAACAGATGTTTGCCGCGAATGTCCTTGCGATTGACCCACCAGGTGAAATTGATGAGCAACTTGTGAAACGCCCGGGCGAGAAACGAGCGATCCCGCTCCCCCCGTTTGCCTGTGATCTTGTAGAGACGCCAGCAGGCCCAGGCATGAACCGGCGGATTCGTATCCGAAAACGCAAACTCATAGGCCGGCATTTCTCCGTTCGGGTGCATGTACCATTCGCGCAGAAACAACAGGAGTTGTGACTTGGCGAAAAAGGGATCGACGGAAGCAAACGGGAGCATATGAAATGCCGAATCCCACACCGCATACCAAGGAAATTCCCACTTGTCTGGCATGGAAATCACGTCGCGGTTGTAGAGATGGATCCAATCGCTGTTCCGGCCGTTCTTACGGGACGGCGGCGGCGCCGGATAGGCGGGATCTCCATCCAGCCACTCCTTGACGACATAGAAATAGCTCTGTTTGGTCCAGAGCAGTCCCGCATAGGCCTGACGGGCGACCTGCCGTTCTTCGTCTGAGAGTTCCGAGGGGATGACCGTTTCATAGAACTGATCAGCCTCCTTGATCCGATCCTCGAAAATCCGATCAAACGTTTGCCCGAACGGCGACGACGGCGCCTCCTGCTCGGACGAGAGCCGTAATCGTACAACCACCTCGCCACCGGCCGGCACCTCCAGCCGATAGAGGGCGGCGGCCTTCGTCCCCGTGAAGCCGGGGTTCACGGCCTCCGTTCGTCCTCCGATCACGTACTCATGAAAAGCATCCTTCACATAGGGTGAAGGATTGGGCACTCCAAACAACCTCATCATGTTCGTTTCGTTCTCGGTAAAAAGAAAGGGCGGGGACGTTTCTCCCCCCACCGGCTCCACTGCGAAGCGAAATCGCCCCACCCGATGGTGGTCGGCCAGCACAGTCGTCTCGTCGATTTTCGAAAGGTGGGGCTTGGGCCCATATTCGTCGCCCGATCGCCCCCAGCTCCAGGTATTGCGAAACCAGAGGGTCGGCAAGAGATGCAAGGTGGCGGGCTCGGGTCCGCAATTGGCAATCGTCAGCCGAATCAGAATATCCTCCGGAGACGATTTGGCATACTCGGCATAGACATCCCAGTATCGCTGGTCGTCAAAGATCCCTGTATCGGTCAGTTCGAATTCACGATCGCCGTTGCCGCGCCGGCGATTTTCTTCCACCAGCCAACGGTAGGGGAATTCGGCTTGCGGATACTTGTACAGGGCCTTGAGATAGGAATGGGTCGGCGTCGAATCGAGATAGAAGTACCATTCCTTGACATCTTCACCATGGTTCCCTTCAGGTCCCGCCAAGCCGAAGAGGCGCTCCTTGAGAATGGGGTCCTTTCCGTTCCAGAGGGCCAACGCAAAACAGAGCCTGGCCCGCCGGTCGCAGATGCCCAGCAACCCATCTTCTCCCCATCGGTACGCGCGGCTCCTGGCATGGTCGTGGGGGAAATAATCCCAACAGGTGCCGTCGGCTGAATAGTCTTCCCTCACCGTTCCCCACTGCCGCTCGGACAGATAGGGCCCCCACCGTTTCCAGTTCCGTTTCCGTTCCGCCTCCTCGATCAGCCGCTGCGCTTCTGCTTCGTTCTGCTTGCTCTTCGCCATGACCGTCTCCTTTCTTCAGGTAGGGGGTGACCGAGCATCGCCCGGTCATCGAGCGGAATCAGCTTGGGTGCCTGACGGACTTCACGCTCAACGCATGCTTATCCAGTACAATCTGGCAGGCGCCAAACGAGCAGCGTCCTCTGTTGCGTCCCTCATGCGCGGGATCTCCGGCGCTTGTTCAGAGGCGAACCGGGCCGTCGGAGCCTGCCGCATATTCGAGCAACGGCACACCACCCTCGCTCCAAACTCGCAGGATTGGTTCGACAATCCGCCAAGACTCCTCCGCTTCGTCGTCACGAATGGACAGCGTTGGATCCCCTTCCAAGATATCGACAAGCAGGCGGGCATAGGCCGGCAATCCCACGGAAGGGAATGATTTGTCCAATTCGATGCGGTCAAGCTTGCAGAGATCTCCCGGTTCATTCACGTTGATCGAAAGCGCGATGCGATCGGGACTCAATTCGATCGAGAGCCTGTTGGGAACCGGCTGCGCCTCCTGTCCGAACGCCAAATGGGGAACCGGCTTGAAATGAATGGTGATCTCGCGGCGGTCTCGGCCCAAGGCCTTTCCCGTGCGGAGCACAAAGGGAACGCCGGCCCACCGCCAATTGTCGACCGCCAGCGCCACTTGGGCGAAGGTTTCCGTCTGGCGCTCCGCCCGCACACCGGATTCCTCCACATACGAAGGGATCTCCTTTTCCCCGATCATACCAGCCGTGTACCGCCCCCGGACCGTCTGTTTCGTGACTTCGTCCGGTTCAAGCCGACGCACGGCCCGCAGCACCGCTACCTTGTGATCGCGGAGGGTCCGCTCATCCAAGGCGTGCAACGGCTCCATGGCGACCAACGCCAGCAACTGCAAGAGGTGATTTTGAATCATGTCGCGGAGGGCGCCCGTCGCGTCGTAGAACGAGGCTCGGCCGGCCGCCGTGATCGTCTCATCCCAGATGATATCGACCCGCTCGATATGGTGAGTGTTCCACACCGGCTCGAAGATGCGATTGGCGAACCGCAGCCCCAAAATATTTTGCACCGTCTGTTTCCCCAGAAAATGATCGAGTCGGAAGACGTCCCGCTCGGGGAACGACTCGTGGAGAAGGCGATTCAATGCCTGCGCCGATTCCAGACTTTCCCCGAACGGCTTTTCCAGCACCACCTTGCTCCCTTTGGGTAACTTCAGTGCGACCAGCGATTCGATGGACGGAGCAAACAAGGCCGGAGGCAACGCGAGATAGGCCACCAACGGACCGCTCACGCCGCTCAAGGCTTGAGCAAGCTGATCACGGTTCGTCACGTCGGCCCGGCAATAATCGATTTTCCCAAGGATCGCTTCCGGCAGGCCCGAAACATCGACAGTCCTGGACGCCGCCAGTTTTTCCTTGAGATGGTTCCGGAATGTCCCCGTGTCCCAGTCGTCTTGCGCAATCCCCAGTACCCGAAACCCCTCCGGCAATTTGCCCTCTTCATGAAGGTGGACGATGGCCGGCATCAAGAACCTCGACGTCAAATCGCCCGACGCCCCGAAAATCACGAGAGTCTGAATCATCCCGGCGCCTCCCTTCTGCCTCTCAGGTTTTCCAAGCCCCTCTTGATCCGATCAGTCCGACCGGTCCGACCGGCTTGAGCAACGCGCGAGCCAGCGACCTATGTTCTTCGCCGCCGGCGATTTTTGTCGCCAGCGCAGTTCATCACCCTATTTGAATTTGGCCGCCGCTGCGTCTATCGCCGACTTAAGATCATTCCATGCATGCTCGGCGCCGGTTTTGAGAATTTCCCACGCCTCCTCGCTCGCGGCCTTGATCTCGCCGAGCTTCGCCTGCGCCGCATCCCGCTTGGCCTTCAGCGCATCGACCTGTTTGAGATACTCGATCTTGGCGCTCGCCTCCGCCTTGTCAGCCTTGGCCTTGAGCTCGTCGATCTTCGCGCCCCACTCCCGCAACTGCGCTTCCATTTTTTCGAGATAGGCGTCCTTGAGACTCATGGGGGCTCTCCTTTCCTCGGTACTATGGTTACGAGTGCCGGCGACGCGTGGCTACTTCGTCGCGTCCTCGGCCTTTTCAACCGCCTCTTCCACCTTCTCCTTGACCGCCTCTGTTGCATCCTCGACCTTCTCTTTGGCCTCCTTCATCACTTGACCGGCTTTTTCCACGGCTTGATCGACCTTCTTCCCGGCTTGCTCGGCCGGCCCTTCCTGTTTGCAGCCGATTCCCACACTCACCATTGCGATTGCGATCACCATCAAGAGACTTCTGGTTCCACGTGCCATCTCCTACCTCCTTTTTGTTGGTTACGGATTCGCCGGCTCCTGGCCCACGCTTCCCATTGAAAAATCGCCTCGGAAGGCCGCGTCCATTCCTGGAAGCCACTCCATAGCCTTTGATCCCTTGACCCAGTTGTTCTCTATCCCGTCCGTCCTTTCTTTCGGAGCAACCGCGCCAAATTGACCCCGCTTGAGATCACGCCGATATGGCTGAACGCTTGGGGATAATTGCCCAGAAACGCGCCGGTCGCGGGATCGACTTCTTCGGGCAGAAGCCCGAGCGCGCCGGCCCTCGCGCAGAGCGAGTCGTACAGTTCCAACGCCTCATCGAGCCGCCCCTGCTTGGCCCAGTTGTCCACGAGCCAGAAACTGCACAAAAGAAAAGCGCCTTCGTGGCCGGCGATCCCATCGGGCGATTCATCCGGCAGGTATCGATAGAGCAGCCCCTTCCCCACCCCCAATCGCTCCACGATCGCCTTAGTCGTCGCCACCATTTGAGGATGGTCCGCCGCAACCACCCGCCGGAGCGGCAACGTCAAGAGACTGGCATCCAATCCGCCTCCGCCCAGATGTTCTGTGAACGATCGTCTGCGTTCATCCCACGCTTCCTTCAGAATCGCCTGTCTGATCTCCTCCGCCGTGGCTCGCCATCCGTCGACAGGACCGGGCAGTCCAAACCGCTCCGCCATTCGCACGGCGCGATCCACCGCTACCTGACACAGGGCGGCCGAGTAGGTGAAAGGACGCCCGCTGGTGCGTACTTCCCAAATCCCGTGGTCCGGTGTCCGCCATTCCTTCCCCGCGGCATCCGCCAATATTCGGAGCCGATCCCAGAGCGGCTCGGGAATGGTGCCATGATGCGCGGCCCATTGATAGGCGCAGTCCAGGATTTCGCCGTAGACGTCGTGTTGATGCTGCGCGGCCGCCGCGTTGCCCCACCGCACCGGCGCGGAACGTCGATAGCCCTCCAACTCGCCGTCCTCCCGTTCCTCCGGCGGCCTCCGCCCATCGAGGTCGTACATCACGCTGGGCCTTCCGTCGCGATCCACCGCGTCCAGCACCCACCCGAGAAATCCGGACGCTTCGTGCGACAGGCCGATGCGATGGAGTGCATAGACAGAGAAGGCCGCGTCCCGCACCCAGGCATAGCGATAGTCCCAGTTGCGGGTTCCGCCGATCAATTCCGGCAGCGAAGATGTCGGGGCCGCCACGACGGCGCCGTTTTCGAAATGGTCCAGCAACTTGATCGTGATGGCCGAGCGGCGAACCAATGATGCCTGAGGCCCGTCATAGTCCAGGTGGGTGAGCCACCGCCGCCAGACTAATTTGGTATCTTCACGCAAGCGTTCCGGGTCAAACGTTGAGGCCGATGAACAGGACTGCCTCCAGTTGAGCAACAGATGCGCCGACTGTCCGGCCTTGAGCGTCACCATGGTACGGAGCCCGGCAAGGGGAACGGTGGACGAGAGGTGCAGACAGAGATCGGGCCTGCCATGGCATCGAATCCGCAGTCCCCCGACCCTGGGCTCCGCCTCCGCTCCGCCACGGGGCACAATCTCAACGGTCACCCGAACCGTTCCTTCCGTCACCCTCACACTGCGCAGCAGTTCGCGGCGGGTGACCGAAATATCCTCCGTGAGGTCGGCGCCGGCGATCAACGGACAACAATCCGTCACCCGCAGCGTTCCTTCCGTACAGCGCATCTCCGTCACCAGAATGGGACTGTCCGGCTCGTACCACTGGGCCGCTTCGCGCATTTCCTCCGGCACGATTCGAAACACTCCTCCGCGCGCATGATCGAGCAGACCGCAAAAGATCGGCGGTGAATCAAACCGAGGCGCACACAGCCACACCACCGCCCCGTCCCGTCCGACCAGCGCGGCGGTCGCGCCGTCTCCAATCAATCCATGGTCTTCGATGGGCAAATAGCCGTCGGTTCGATGGAGTGGTTTGAACAGCGGTTTAACCATCGCCCGCCTCCTGTGGTTTTCCACGTTCCAGACTCATTTTCCACATCTCAACGACCGTGATCCCCACCGCAACCACCATGGGCCCGACCACGATGCCGATCAATCCAAACAGTTGCAACCCTCCCAACACGGAAAAGAACACCAGCAACGTGTGGAGGTGCGAACGACCGCCGACCACGATCGTACGAATGAGATAATCCATGACCGCAATCACCACCCCGAATCCGACCAGGACCAGGGCTTTGCCGTATGTTCCCTGCCACGCTAAATACGCCGCGGCCGGCATCCAGACCAGTCCGGCGCCCACCAGCGGCAGATAGGCCAGAACGGCCATGATCGTGCCCCAGAGGACGGCCGACGGCAGCCCCACCGACCAAAAAGCGATCCCGCCTACCAGCCCTTCCAAAAGCGCAATGACGGTGTTGCCGTAGACGGTCCCCTTGACCACATCGTCGAATCGCTTGGCCAACACCTGTTGGCGCTCCGGCTCGATGAGGTTGGTCGATCGCAACCATTCCATCAGCTTGTCTCCGTCGCGGAAGAAATAAAAGGCGCACAGCAAGACGACGGCCAGTTGCACCAGTGCATGGAGCGCATGGGTGACCAGGCTGGTTACCTGCCCCACCAGCATTTTCCCCAGTTCCGCCAAATTCTCCGCGAGACTTGCCCGCAGATTTGTTCCCGTCAGCCGCTCCAGATTGGCCACCGCATCAAGGGGCGCCGACAACAACGGATAGTCCCGCCACCCTTCCAGCAACGGTCGGTCCCCCTCGCGCAAGGACACCACCAGGGTTCGATACGTTTTGGTTACATCCTCGGCCACCACTAGCGAGAGATGGACGAGGGGAACGATGATTCCCACGGTGAGCACCGCGCACATGACCAATGCGCTCAAGGCACGGCGGCCGCCGCTGATCCTGACCATCCACTTGTAGGCGGGGTTCAATGTGTAACAGAGCACGCCCGCCCACAGGATCGGAGAAAGAAAGGGACTCAGCAGGGCCAGGCTCAACGCCAAGATGCCGATCGTTAATCCGATGCGAACAGCCTGGGCCGTCCGATCGTCCTTGGACT
>JANDJG010000203.1 GCA_024331085.1 Nitrospira sp.
CCGATGCAGCACGGCGAAGGCGTTCTTGACCGATTCATTGACCGTGATGGTGAGCCGGGCCGAAAAATAGTCGCTCTTGACGTCGTACACGGACCCGGATGCGCGCAGCTTGGCGCCGATGTCCACAAAACTGCCGATGCGGTTCAGCTCCTCTTTGGTTTTATAGGGCCGCCCCTGCACGATTTCCATCGCCATCGTCGGCGTGATGTCCGGGTCGAGCGCCTGGATGACGGGCGGCTCGGCCGTGTTGATGTTCACCGGCGCGCCGCCGTCGATCGGGTACACGGTGACGTAGCGCGACAGCCGATCGATGATGTCGGGCGTAAACCCTTTGATCAGCCGTAAATCGCTGATCGCCTGAAGCGGGCCGTTGGCGGCCCGGTAGGCGGGTCGCAGCGATTGGTAGTGCAGGCTTTCCGCTCCGGCCGGTCTCGGGTTGTCATCCTGATCGAGCCAATCGATCAAGGCATCGACCAGGTCGGGATTGATCTGGAGCAACTCAAAGAGCCGACGGATTCGGTCGATACGGGTTTTGGATTGGATGGGATCGCCGGCGGAGGCCACAAGATCGTTGAGGTTCAGTTTGCCGCGCTCGTCCTGAATTTGGGCGCTCAACAATCCGTCGCCGATCGCGTAATTCTTGATCGGCAGCGCCCACAGGTCCAGCGGGCCGTCGAACTGTTCGCCGCTTCGCTTGTCGCGCAAAAAGTCCTGTTGAAGAGCCGCGCTTGCCGCCTGGACGGCCGCGCGCATCAAGGTGCCGGACTTGACGTGATCGCGGAACGCGGCCGCCTCGCGGTATTCGCGCCGGGCTTCCGCGTCGAATTCGAGAACGATCGCCGTCAGAAGCGCCAGCACAAGAAGGGAAAGCAGCAGCGCGACTCCTCGTTCATCGGCTTTTCGCATAACTCACTACGCGAATCATCGCTTCCAGATCGACGGGGTTGTCGAATTTCGGGCGGATCTTCAAGTGCCGGACTTGCAGATCGTAGGGCGCTTGGTCGATCGTCACGAGCAGGTTCAGCAACTCCGGCAACTGCACTCCGTCGAGCCGGAGATCGACCGCCGTTTCTTCATATCCCGAGGGGAGCGTTTGAACCTGCGGCTGCATGCCGGCGATCCGGTCTCGCACGCGGGCCGTGCCGGCGGCTTCTTCCATAAAGGCCAGCAGGGAAAACCGACCGCCTGCCTCCGGCAGGCGTTGCTCGGTTTGCGAGAGACGCGCTCGTTTGATCGAGTACTCCCGGCTCAAGACGGCCAATTCTTGGAGGTCCTTGCGCTTGCGCGCTTCCTGGCGGACCAGCCGGTCGTACGAGTCGAGCAGGGGATCGACGACGAGTGCGAACAGCAGGCCGAGGCCGACGACGACTCCGCCGACGAGCACGATCGTTCGCTCGCGGGGAGAAAGCTGCCGCCAGCGTTCTTGGAGATTCTGCATCATGGCCGGCGCACCGTGACGGTCATGCGGAACACCACTTGGTTCGGCGCCGTGCCCACGCGGGTTTCCGTGACGGAGACGTCCTCGAAGCGGGCGCTCGACGCGAAGGCCTGTTTGATTTTGTCCACCGCGTCGAAGGACGACGTCTCTCCTTCCAAAAGAATGGTTCCGGCGTCGACCGTCAGCTCACGGACTTTCACCGGAGTGCCGGACGGCAGTTCTTTGACGAACGCCGACAGTATCGGAAGAGCTTTTTCCCCGGAGCCGTCGATGACGGCCAGAGTTTTATCGATTGACGCGATCCGATAGCGCGCTTGATCGAGTTCGTCTCCCGGCGCGGCGGTCGATCCGAAGGCTTGTTCATAGCGCGATTGCAACGCCGCTTTCAGATCGGAGACTCGATTCCGTTGCAGCACGAAATGAATCGTCAGGTCCGCGACGGCGAGGAGTCCGATGAGCAGTCCTGCGACAAGGGCCAAGCGACGGTCGGACTTGGACGCCTTGCTTTTGGATGTTTCTTCGCCGGAGACACTTTTGAAATCGAGAGCCAGGCCGTCCGCCGAAGGCGTGAATCGCCAGCGGGGTTTGACGATCTTCGGATGGACGGCCAGCCCGAACGCGATCGAGAAGGCCCGCGGGCTGTCCGGACCGAATCCTTGCCTGGGCCCGACG
>JANDJG010000085.1 GCA_024331085.1 Nitrospira sp.
ACTTGTGACATACCATGCCTCCCTTGTGAATGAATGATTCGCGCTGCATCGCCGTTCGCCGATTCTTGGCGACAAACGGGGCGCCCGACGGAATCCATGCTCTGCTTCCGAGCCCCGTCGTCCGTGCCTGGCGCACTTTTGCAAGGATGGATCACGGGACAATCTGGGAATCATCAATACTGTGTCACCGTTTTGTTAAGACAGGATTAGGAACAGGACGTCCGATCGACAGCGGTTACGGGCATCACCCTCAGTAGTCGCATCGAGAGACTTGGTAAAGAGCAACGGGCTTGCGGTGGGCAAGAGGCAGGGGCGCCCGGCGAACCGGGCGCCTACCCCACTGTGGACCACACGGGAGGGTGCGGTCGACAGTGATTACCGTTGAAACCGGGGACGAATCTTGAACCCGGTGATCTTGATGATGTCGTCCGTCCGATAGTCGTCGTACAGCGGCATCAATCCGTCGTTGCTGTGCTGAATGGACAGGTAGGCCGTCTTACCGTCGGCGGTGAACTTGAAGCCGGTGGGCTCCGCGGAACTGTCCTTCACCGAGAGGATCTTGATGCAGCCATCCGTCTTGATGTCACGATCGGCGCCGTCCGGCAGACACGCGAACACATCGCCATTCGGATTATCCTCGATCACGTAGTGAATGCCGGTCTTCGGCTGGAACGCGAAATTGTCCGGCTGATTGAGATCTCCATCACCCTCCAGGAATCGGTTCACCGTCACAGTCTGCTGAGCCGGATCGGCAACCAATGGCGCGCGATCGATACCGCAGAGCACCTCACCATAGTTTGCGATGTCGCTCTCTCCGGTGTTGGTCCAGCAGAAGCGAACTCCCTCGCCCGTGAACTCTTCGTCCCATTCGAGATCCTCAGGCCGGTAGTAGCCGGTCGCTCCGAGTCTGTTCGCATCGGCCCGCGCAGTCGCAGCGCCGACGGCAATCCATGCCCCAGATCCGACCTCACATCCCTGTCCGAATTGCACTCCCGTTGTGCAACTGATGCGTAACGCATAGACATTCCCGGAGGCTAGCGGCGACTCAGACAAACTGGAAATCGGCCCCTGGGTGGTACGAGGGACCGCTGGAACAAATTTGAAAATTGCTCCGCCATCGACATCCGGCGTCCCGGTTCCGGGCCGCAGTTCGTCGCCCGCAATCACGACGCCTGACGGCAGCACCGCGATACCTTCCCAGGCCATCGTCGGCAACGCCGTGCGCTTGATGATCGAGAGAGAGGGAAGCCCGCTTTCATCGACGATGGATCCCAGCGCCCGGTCGGTAATCGTATGATTGCTCTGCTGCAGAGGGTTGATGATCTCGTAGGCGCCGCCGGTGGA
The DNA here is from genome assembly GCA_024331085.1 of Nitrospira sp. GTDB lineage: Bacteria > Nitrospirota > Nitrospiria > Nitrospirales > Nitrospiraceae > Nitrospira_D. The sequence goes on from JANDJG010000085.1 coordinate 1,345, forward strand.
CGTCTCCTCCGTCACCAGAATGGTCTGCCACGGCGTCCGGCGAATACCGTCACAAGCCGTCATCCCACGCAGTATTGTCTGGACGGAACCATCGGAAAGCTTGACGCTCTGTACGCTCGGATTGAACTTCCTGACCACCCCGCCCGGCAGAAACGTCCCCAAGTCTTGGCGCCCACCCTCGATACAGAAGATCAAATGTGTCGGCGCATCATCGTTAGGCCAGAAGGCGAACATGTCGGCCGAATTTGCGGCAATTCGCGTCACATACTCCGCCTTGAGGCTGTTCGCAAGCAGCACTTGATCTGCCGCCGACTGCGAGGGGGTACGGTAGTTTCCCGTCGTGGCCGGAGCCGAAGCGTCCAACGGCCCTTGAATCCCAAACCAATGCATCGAGCTGTTCCGAAGCACCTTCTCGACATGTGAGCCAAAATCTCGGCTGTCCTCTCCTTCGGCATGAGCCCCCACGGCCGGTATCACAAGCATGACCGCTGCCAAGGACGCCTTGGCCACTGCAAGACTCCATTTGCTGGCCATCTGTTTTCTGATTCGAATCTTCACGGACTCCTCCTTTTTACTTTTTCACCGCGTCGGAACAAGCCGACAAGGGTGAATGGTTCTGTTTGAAGGGCACTCTCTTGCGGGCTACCGACATCCGCACAATGTCAAGAAGCTGCAGTCTTCTTGTTTCGCATCAGATCCGGCGCCTCCACGCATGTTCACCTTCGCAAAGGTCCATTACAAATCGATGTGGCTGCACTCAATATGTTTTAACGTTAAGGTTAAGAAAGGGATGGTCGACTACGAATAGGGAGGATTGATTGATCGATGAGGAGCAGAGGACATCGGACTTCGTGGAATCTTTCAGGAACTCTTCATGAGGAACTCAGCGCCTTTATATGGCAATAAGAAACCGACTCTTGGTCCTGAGCGCAATCGATGGCAAACGACAAGAGAAGATGAGAGGAACGGGCTGTCTGCCTTCGGACCGGCATAGGGAAACGAGGACAGAAAACGCGCGTTATGACCATAGCATAACTTCACCGACCGACCAGAACAATGCCCAGCCACCGGATGAACTTCCGCACGATGCCCTGGCGTCGTAACGAATACGCCGTTCTCGATTCGTCTTCCCCGGAGCACTCCCGTAGCCCGGCCGAAGCCATAGCCTCGATCAACGGCTTCATTCTGACAGTCACCGTCTCGACAGAGCCCGCCTACGCCGTAGGAACTTCCACCGTCGAGCTTGACGAGCTTGAATGGGTCGCATTCCGGAAGTGGCATGCCGATCCAGGGACGATCAGCACACCGGATCGAGACTCGTCACACCAATGGTGTTATTATGATGACGCCCGATCGCTTTCTCCTGATCGCGAGCGAAACAGATGGCTTCCGGAGCGCAGCCAAGACTCACCGTCACCAGCGGCACGGGCTACGCGCTGTTCGCCTACGACATCGGCCTCTCCATCAACATCGATGAAGCGGAGCGGCGCATTGCCGCCGGCACCGAGCGGGGTCGGATCCGGCATAAGGCCAGAGCCCCTCAGTATTTCGAATACCATCCGGCGCCCTTGCGATTGACACAGGAGGGGGGCGCGCTGGCCATCGGCTCGTCTCGATCGAGCCCCCTGGTCGAGCTTATGGTCTATGACTTCGGGGCCGTGACCATTACCTATCGGTTTGCGCTCGACGGCCCCTTCGAGCCGTTGTTGGATCTGAGCGAATCGCTCTACGAAAACGATCGGTTGCTGGTGGAATCCCGAGCGCGAGTCGAGCAACTGATCCAGACCATCAAACCGGCGATCGAGCGGCCCTCGCTCGCACCGGAAGTCGAAGACTACATCGTTTTCTCAATCGAGTCCTATACATGGACGGGAGACGCTCCTCCGTGGATCAGTCTTGAAACCGAATTGGCCCACGTGCTCCGCGGCGAACGGACCCCGCTCTCCCCCCAAGAAACGCAGGACGCCATGGCTTGCCACATTTCTTTCGGTCGGGAAGACGCCGCACTCATCGACTGGCACGCCGCCGTCCTCTTCGGCAAAGACATGGACGACGTGCGGGCGGTGTTGGAATTCGCCAATGTCGAATTGTTGGAGATGCGCATCCTCGACAATCAGCTCGACCAGGCGTTGGATCAAGCCTATGAGACACTGTCCCGCAAGCCGCCTTTCTTGCCGTTTCCCGCCTCATCGGAAAAAGACACGACGTACATCGCGCAGTTGCAGGTGGACAGCGCGCTCCTGTTCGAGCGTGTCACCAATACGTTGAAGCTGTTCGGCGACCAGTATCTGGCCCGGGTCTATCGCCTGGCCTCGCAACGGTTCCATCTGGAAGAATGGGACGCCAGTATCTTGCGGAAACTCGACACGCTGAACAGCATCTACGGGAAAATGTCCGACCGCGCCGCCGTCAGACGGATGGAACTGCTGGAGTGGATCATCATCGTGCTGATCGCCCTTTCGATCATGGTCTCGGTGTTTCCTGTAGCGGGACGGTGAAACGTCTTCGTTAGGCACCGCCACCTTGGCCCCGCCCCTCATCCGACTCAGCGGCTTACGGCTTCGGATCCAGTTCGATCAAGCCCTTGCGGATGGCGAGGATGGCGGCTTGAGTGCGATCGTACACTTGCAGCTTATGGAAAATGTTGCGGACGTGATTTTTGACGGTCTTTTCGCTGAGATCTAAATGATTGGCAATTTCCTTGTTGGTCTTACCATCAGCAACTAATCGCAGGACGGTGACTTCTCGTTCAGTTAAGTCGTGCTCGGCCCAGGCCGGTTTCTTGCCTTTCTTTTGGGCCATGAGGGAAAACTCCGCCAAAATCTTGCTGGCCACCGACGGCTGAATGAGCGACTCACCTCGGTACAGGGCCCGGATGGCGGCCATGATCTGCGACGACTCAGAATCTTTCAACAGATAGCCGGTGGCCCCGGCCCGCACGAGATCGAAGATATATTGCTGCTCTTCATACATGGTCAGCGCAACGATGCCGATGTGCGGGAATTCGCGCTTGATTTGTCTGGTCGCCTCGACGCCCCCCATGCGTGGCATGCTGACATCCATCAGGATTACATCCGGAACCAGGGCGCGGGCCTTCTCGACCGCCTCGATACCATCCTGCGCCTCGCCGACCACCTGAATATCCTCTTTGGTCTTGAGAATCGCGACCAGTCCTTCCCGCACAACCCGATGATCGTCGACGATCAAGACCTTAATTTTCTCCATGGGTTCCGTCCTTCCTCTTCGCGCGGTTCGCCAAAGGCACCTCCACGACGATCTTCGTCCCGTGCCCCTTTTTCGACTCGATCCGTCCTTCTCCGCCCACCAGCCGCGCCCGTTCCAAAATGCCTTTGATTCCGAAATGGTCCCATTTTTCGGGATCGCGCAACACGGTCTCCATATCGAACCCGACGCCGTTGTCGATAATGGTAATCCGCAACATCTCCACGTCGATTTCGAGTCGGATGGAGACCCGTTTGGCCTTCGCGTGCTTTTCGACGTTGCTCAAGGCTTCTTGAATGATTCGAAAGAGAAAAATCTTGGTCCGGGGGAAAAGAATTCGCTCGTCGCCCGTCACGGTGAAGTGCGTGGCGATGTGCGTATTGGTCTCATAAGACTTGAAATAGTTCGTCAGGGCCGGAATCAGCTCCATCTTGTCGTAATGGAGCGGCCGCAGATTGAAGATCACCTGCCTGGCCTCCTGAATGGCCAACTTGAGCTGCGCCTTGGTTTCTTTGATGGTCGCGAGACCGGCCTTGGGGTTTTTCCGAAGAAGCTGTTGACAGAGATCGAGCTTGAAATTCACCCCCGCCAGGCTCTGCACCAATCCGTCGTGGATTTCACAGGCGATGCGGGTGCGCTCTTCCGTCACCGCCGCGCTCGACTCCTTGACGTACAGCCGATACAGAGACTGATATTTGGTGAGCGTTTTTTCGATTTCGGCCGTCGCGCGGATGCGGGCTTCGATCAATTCCCACATAAACTTGGCGCTGGCGCCACCGATGACCGTCACGCCCATCCGGTGGAAATCCTGAAGCGCATGCCAGACTTCCGGACTTCCCGACACGTCGATGATCAAATCGACCCGCTCCATGTCCAAGAGCTGCCGATAATCACGAGTGACGGGAATGCCCAACCGTTGGGCCAGACTCAATCCGGGCGCCCGTGGATCGACCTCCGCCACTCCCACGATTTGCACCAGGGGGTCGTTCGCAAAAATCTCCATGAGCGCGGTTCCGCCGCGCCCCGCGCCGATGATGGCAACGTTGGTCGCACCGGGGCTTGCCGTTTTTCGTCGAAGGTGCCGGGACCGCGCCGGCGTCATGTATCGGCTTTCCGCTGACATCGCTTATTCCGTGAACGTACTTCGAGTCGATCCGGCCTGAATATGGATCGGATGTCGGAGCGAGCGCCCGAGGCGTTCGACTTCAGGGACTCAACGATCACGACGCTGTTGAGCCAGCATTTTCAGCTCGTCCATGAACTGGTCGATGTCCTTGAACTCCCGATAGACGGACGCAAACCGGACGTAGGCCACCTGATCCAACTGATGCAACTCCTTCATGACCTCTTCGCCGATCACTCGGCTTTGGATCTCGCTCTCGCCCATTTCTTGGATGCGTTTCTCGATCCGGTCGGCCGCCGCCTCGATCGTCGAGGTGCTGATCGGCCGCTTCTCGCACGCCTTCTTTATGCCGGAGAGAATCTTGCCGCGGTCGAACGATTCCCGCCGGCCGTCCTTCTTGACCACGACCGGAAGAATCTCCTCGACCCGCTCATAGGTGGTGTATCGGCGACGGCAGGACGTGCATTCGCGGCGACGGCGGATGACTTCGCCTTCCTTCGCCATGCGGGAGTCCACGACCTTGTCTTCGAGCTCATCGCAGAACGGGCATTTCACGGACGGTGACCATGCCTCTTTGACAAGGTTGTCAGTAGGAATGGAAGATCGGGAACCGATTGCACAAGGCCTTGGCCTCCAGGCGAACCTCCTCCAACACCGACGGGTCCTGCCGATGTTGCAGCACGCGATCGATCAATTCCACGATTTGCCGCATCTCCGCTTCTTTCATGCCCCGCGTGGAGACGATCGGAGCCCCCAATCGAATTCCGCTGGCGACGGCCGGAGGCTTCTCGTCGTAGGGAACGGCGTTCTTGTTCAAGATGATCCCCGCCGCGTCGAGCGCGGCGTCGGCTTCTTTGCCCGTAATCCCTTTGTTGGTCAAGTTGACCAACATCAGATGGGTATCGGTCCCGCCGGAAACGATCTTGTAGCCTCGATCCATCAAGCCCTGCGCCAACGCCTTGGCATTGGCGACGACCTGTTGTTGATACCGTTTGAACGAGGGAGACAACGCTTCCTTAAAGGCCACGGCCTTGGCCGCGATCACGTGCATCAGCGGTCCGCCCTGCAAGCCGGGGAAGACCAACTTGTCCACTCCCTTCGCGTACTCGGCCTTGCACATCGTGACGCCGCCGCGAGGTCCCCGCAGCGTCTTATGGGTGGTCGTCGTGACGAAATCCGCATAGGGAACCGGATTGGGATGGAGTCCCGCAGCGATCAGCCCGGCGATATGGGCGATATCGACCAGCAGATAAGCTCCCACCGACTTGGCGATCTGCTGAAAGCGTGGAAAGTCCAAGACGCGAGAATAGGCGCTGGCTCCGACCACGATCATGCGGGGGCGACACTCCTCGGCGATCTTTTGGACGGCGTCATAATCGATCCGTTCGGTCTCGCGATCCACGCCATAAGAAAACACGCGAAAGAGAATGCCGGAAAAATTGACCTTGCTTCCGTGCGTAAGGTGGCCTCCCTGCGCCAAGTCCATGCCCAGGATCGTGTCGCCCGGTTTCAACACCGACAGATAGGCCGCCATGTTGGCCTGCGAGCCGGAGTGCGGCTGCACGTTGACATGTTCGGCGCCGAAAATTTCTTTGCACCGTTGAATCGCCAGGTCTTCGACCGCGTCGGCGTATTGGCATCCGCCATAATATCGTTTGCCGGGGTACCCTTCCGCATACTTGTTGGTCAACACCGATCCTTGCGCGGCCAACACCGCCGGACTGGCGAAATTCTCCGACGCGATCAACAGCAATTTGTCCCGCTGCCTGGCCTCTTCCGCTTGAATGGCGGCATAGACCTCGGGGTCCGTGGCTTTCAAGGCATCCAGCGATGCGACGTCGTCCATCATGTCGTTCCTTTCATGCCTCTCATGCCGCGTCAGGCCTCGGCCGCTTCCGGTTCCTGTTTCTTCACCACGTGCACGGTCACGACCGCCGTCACATCCCTCGGCATTTTAATCGGCACGGTGACCGTCCCCAATTCCTTGATCGGGTGCGCCAACTGAATCTTTCGGCGATCCACGGGGAACCCCTGCGCGGTCAATTGCTCGGCGATATCCTTGGTCGTCACCGAGCCGAACAGTTTGTCTTCCTTGCCGGCTTGGACCTCGAAGGTCAACGTCACCGCCGACAGCTTCTTGGCGTAGGTCTCGATCTCCAGTTTCTCTTTCTTCGCCTTCTCGGCCGCCACGCGCTTGGCATGTTCAAAGGCCTTGATGCTCCGGCTGTCCGCCTCGACCGCCTTGCCTCTGGGCAAGAGATAGTTCCTGGCAAATCCATCGGCGACGTTAATGAGATCGCCCAGATGGCCCACCCCTTCCAACGTTTCTTGTAGGATGACTTTCATGGCTCCCGCTCCTTGTCTATGAAAGGAATGGAGAATACTGAGGGGCAGTCAAAAAGTCAAATTCGCCCTGCTCGTTCTTAGGTGATCACGCCAAGCGACCGCCCGACCTTGGCGAAGGCTTCCACGGCCCGGTCGAGCTGCACCCTCGTATGGGCCGCCGACATCTGGACACGAATCCGCGCCTGCCCCTGGGGCACGACCGGGTAGCTGAACCCGACGACGTAGATCCCCTTCTGCATCAAAGCTTGGGCCATCGCGGTCGCCAAGGTCGCCTCGCCGAGCATGACGGGAATGATCGGGTGCTCGCCGGGAACCAGCCGAAACCCCAGTTCGGTCAGCCGTGCACGAAAGTATCGAGCATTCTCATGAAGTTTGGCTCGCAGGTCGTCGCCTCCCGCTACCAGTTCAAGCGCCCGCAAAGCTCCGGCAACGATGACCGGCGGCAGCGAATTGGAAAACAGATAGGGCCTCGACCGTTGGCGCAGCACTTCGATGATCTCAGCCCTGCCCGACGTAAAGCCTCCGGTCCCTCCTCCCAGGGTCTTGCCTAACGTGCTCGTCACGATTTCAATCCGATCGGCCAGGCCGAAATAGGCGGGGGTGCCCCGCCCGCCGGGCCCCAGCACGCCGGTCGCATGGCTGTCATCGACTACGACCGCCGCATCGTACCGGTCGGCCAATTCCACAATCCGGTCCAGCTTGGCCAGGTCCCCATCCATCGAAAAGACCCCGTCTGTGGCAATGAGCCGGAGGCGACAGTCCCTTGCCTCTTGCAGCTTCGCTTCGAGTTCCGCCATGTCCGAATGGGCATACCGAAACCGTTTGGCCTTGCACAGGCGAATGCCGTCGATCAGGCTCGCATGGTTCAAGGCGTCGCTGATCACGGCGTCTCGTTCATCGAGCAACGCTTCGAACAAGCCGCCGTTCGCGTCGAAGCACGAACTGTAGAGAATCGTGTCCTCCGTGCCCAGAAACTCGCTGACGGCCCGCTCCAACCGTTTGTGCAGGTCCTGCGTCCCGCAGATAAATCGCACCGAGGCCATGCCGTAGCCATGGGTTTTCAAACCCTCCATCGCCGCTTGGACAATGTCGGGATGATTCGCCAGACCGAGATAGTTGTTCGCGCATAGGTTGAGCATCGGACCTTGATCCGCCAGAATCTCGACCCCCTGCGGGCCAAGAAGACGTCGCTCGGATTTATAGAGGCCCTTCGCGCGGATGTCGGCGAGTTGCTGATCGAGCACTTGTTTCAGGAAGCGATAGGCCATGGCCGGTCCGTCATTATTCTCTCCGCTTCACGGGAAGAGCACGACCTTGCCGCATTGTCCGGATCGAATCAAGTCGAAGCCTTTTTCGAATTCGTCCATCGGGAACGAATGCGTGATGATCGGCTTGATGTTGAGACCGGCCTTGAAGAGCCCGGCCAGTCTGTACCAGGTTCCAAAGAGATGCCGCCCGGTCACCCCATAGACGCGAATACCCTTGAAAATGATCTCGTTCGGCAAGTCGAAACAGACCTGGCCGGTCGGGATACCGAAGAGGCTCACGCGCCCTCCGTTCTTGACGGCTCGAAAGGCCTGATGGAGCGCGGCGGGGTCGCCGGACATTTCCAACGCCGCATCGACCCCTTCACCGGCCGTGAGGTCGCGGATGATGGCATTGACTTGTTCCGGCGGCTCGTGCCTCACGTTCACGATATGATCGACTCCCACTTGCTTGGCGAGCCCCAGCCGGTAACCGCTCACATCGGTCGCGATGATGACGGCCGCGCCGGCCACCCGGGCGACGGCGGCGGCGAACAGGCCTGTCGGCCCGCAGCCCGTGATCAGGACCGTATGGCCGGTCAGGTCTTCCGCAAGCGCGGCATCGACGGCGTTTCCCAACGGTTCTTGGACGCAGGCAAACTGCGGCGGAATCTCCGGCGAGGTCCGCCAGAGAACCCCCTCCGGCAAGGCGACATATTCGGCATAGGAGCCGTCTCGATCGATCCCCAAAATTTGATACTGCTTGCAGACGTGCGCTTGTCCGGTTCGACATTGAAAACAGCGGCCGCACGTGATGTGGGATTCGGCGGCGACGTAGTCGCCGATTTTCACCGTCGAAACCTCGTGCCCGACTTCCACAACGTGACCGCAGACCTCATGGCCGATGATGCGCGGCGGCTTAATGCGGCCTTGCGCCCACTCGTCCCACCGATAGATGTGGGCGTCGGTGCCGCACAACGACGTCGCGGCGACCTTGACGACGACGTCATGGGGCCCCGGAGTCGGGTCCGGCCAGCTCGTCGGAGTCAGCCCGGGAGCGGCAGCCGTTTTGACAAGCGCGCGCATGGAATCATTCTATCGCAAGCGATCTCTCGGCGATCAGAACATGGCCGATTTTTTCTGGCGATGCCCAGGTCTTGCCGTTCCTTCAGCCCCACACCGATCTTGGCGCGCCGAGAAGATGACGACAGGTCATTCCTCGTCTCGAGGATTGTTCCCCACATAGCGCCCATAGAGGAACGCGACAAATTGCTTGGCCCCTCGCACCCGGTTCTTGACGCTTTCATCATCCAGACCCGCTTGATGCAGCGCCTGCTCAAACCTCGACAAGGCATCTTTGAGTTCTCGCTCCAAGACCCGATCCAGTACGCTCGGCATACGATCCTCCTTCATTCATTGTAGTTCCCAAGATCCCCGACTTTTCCCCACTGCGTCCTGATGAGAGCACCCGGTCCTTCCCTTCGCTCCGTGATTCTATACAAATTAGAATCGCTCCACCAGGAAGCCCGTGAAAGATACGGGTTGCGCACATCCGTCGGGATGAGTAGGATCGGGATAAGTAGGATGCGGAGAAAATGACCCGGCCGATGTTTCGATCCATCACGAACATAACGAACATGGTCACGGCGGGCACGCTCATGATAAGCCTGCTCGGAATTTTCTCCGGAGGCGTCGCGGGACCGGCCGATGTTCTCGCCTCGGCGTCAGGCTCCCTGCCCTCTTCACCCCTCCCCGCCGTGACCTTTGATTTCGGCGGAGTCGACGGATCGGAAGATATCCGTCTCGACAAACCGCTGGAACTCTCGTTCATGCTGAATGGAACGGTCAAAGGGCGCGTTCCGATGGTGGCCGTGCTCGACTCGCTCCATTTCGAGCGGCAGGTCGTGCCGCTGGAGCCGGACCCGCTCTCGAAAAAGTTGCG
>JANDJG010000013.1 GCA_024331085.1 Nitrospira sp.
TCCCGGATCATCATGGGATAGGGATGAGCGCCGAGCACCGAGCCGAGCACATAGTGCGTCGTCCGCACGTTCGTGGTCCAATCGCGCATCGCTTCGCTGATGGCGTCCTTCAACGTGCGGCTGCCCGTATCCACACCCGTCACGGTGGCCCCCAGCAGCCGCATGCGGAAGACGTTGAGCGCCTGCCGCTGCATGTCTTCCGTGCCCATGTAAATTTCGCACTGAAGCCCGAACAACGCGGCGGCCGTCGCGGTCGCCACCCCGTGCTGGCCGGCTCCGGTTTCAGCGATGACACGCGGTTTTTTCATCCGCAGGGCGAGCAGCGCCTGGCCGATGGCGTTGTTGATCTTGTGCGCCCCCGTATGGCACAGGTCCTCGCGTTTGAGGTAGATCCTGGCCCCGCCCAACTTGGCGCTCAACCGATCGGCTCGATACAGGCTCGTGGGTCGCCCGACGTAGTGTTTGAGATAATGGGCAAGCTCCGTTTGAAACCGCCGGTCTTTTTTGGCCTTCGCGTACTGAGCTTCCAGTTCGAGCAGCGCCGGCATCAGAGTTTCTGGCACGTAACGGCCCCCATAGGGCCCGAACCGGCCATGGCGGTCCGGCAACGAGGCTGTCATCGACCTCTCCATTGTTTGTCAGTATGGACGATAGCACGCGACCCGTCGGCCGCGATCAACCGGCGCAGTATAGAGCCATGGGACATTACGGCACAAGCTTCACCGCGTCGATGAACGATTTCACCTTGGCCGGGTCTTTCTTCCCCGGCCGCAATTCCACGCCGCTGCTGACGTCGACCCCATAAGGCCGGACCGATCGAACGGCGTCGGTCACGTTGTCCGGCGTCAGTCCGCCCGCCAGGAGAATCGGCGCCGTGCGGGCCACTTCTGCCGCCAAGGTCCAATCGACGGTCCGACCGGTCCCGCCGTAGGCTTGATCGGAGAACGCGTCGATGACGAACCCGCGCACCCCCGCTCGTCCGTGGAATTCCGCCACCGCCAGCAGCGAACTCCGATCCTTCAACCGAACGGCTTTGACGGCCGGACGACCGAGCGTCTCACAGTAGAACGCGGTCTCGTCCCCGTGCAGTTGGGCCAAGGCGAATCCGCAGTCGTCCATCAGTTTCCTGACAAGGTCGGCCTCCTCGTTGACGAACACGCCGATCGGCACGACGAACGGGGGCAGCGAGGCGACAATGGCCCGTGCCGCCTCCGGTCTCACATAGCGAGGGCTTTGTCGATACATCACGAAGCCCAGCGCGTCGGCTCCGGCCTCGACCGCCACGCGCGCGTCTTCGCCGTCGGTGATTCCGCAAATTTTGACCTTCACCATGAATCAATCTCCGTCTCCCGTCGCTCACGCCGACCGTGAATCGTCGGTCGAAACGCCGAGCAGCTCGCGCACCTTCTCACCGGTCCGTTTCGCCCGGATGAGCGACTCGCCGACCAGCATGGCGTGCACGCCGGCTTCGACCAACCGCAGAACGTCCCGGCGGGAATGAATCCCGCTTTCGCTGACGATGAGTTTGTCGGCGGGGATTCGCTTGGCCAGCCGAAACGTCACCTCTAGATCGGTCGTGAAGGTCTTGAGGTCGCGATTGTTGATGCCGATCAATCTCGCGTCCGGCACCCATTCCAGCACCAGATCCAGCTCCCGCTCATGATGAGTCTCAAACAGCACGTCCATGCCGAGTCCGGAAGCCATGGCATGATAGTCGACCAACTGCCGGCGCTCCAATGCCGCGACGATCAGGAGCACCGCATCGGCCCCATAAGCCCGCGCCTCGTAGAACTGAACGTCGCCGACCATGAATTCCTTGTTGAGCGCGGGGAGCGGCACGGCCTTTTTGATGTCCTGGAGATAGCGGAGATCGCCTTGAAAGAAGTCTTTGTCCGTCAACACCGAGACCGCCGACGCTCCATGGTCGAAATAGGCCTTTGCGATGGCCACATGGTCGAACCGGTCGGCGAACTCCTCCCGCAACAACCCCAAGCTGGGCGACGCCTTTTTGACCTCGGCGATCAACGCGGGGCTTTGCCGGGTCCTCGTCGCATCGAGCGCCACGGCAAATCCCAACGGAGCCGGAGCGTCCCGAATCATCGCTTTGAGTTCGGCCAGATACGACCGGCTCTGCTTGTGCCGCAGTTCGGCCTTTTTGTGTTCCAGGATGCGATCAAGAATCACGATCGTCCGACTTTGTTCGTAAACGAAATCAGTCGCTCCAACTTTTCCGCGGCGGCGCCCGAGTCGATCGTCTGTTGTGCCAGTCGAAAGCCGTCCTGCAACGTTTTTGCCTTGCCCCCGACCACCATGGCTGCAGCCGCGTTCAGACAGACGATCTCCCTGGGCGGCCCTTTGCAGCCGCGCAAAATGTCCCGCAGGATACGGGCGTTGTCGGCCGGCGTTCCTCCCGCGAACTCCTTTCGCTGCACGCGCCGCAGGCCGAACTCCTCCGGAGCGACGAAGCTGCTCGACACCACGCCGGCCTTGCCTTCGGACACCTTCGTCCGATCCGCCAACGTCATCTCGTCCAACCCGTCCATTCCATGGATAACCAGGCAATGTTGGGTGCCAAGGTCCAGCAAGACGCGCCCAAGGACGTCGGTCCACTTGGCATCATAGACGCCCAGCACCTGATGGGTGGCGCCCGCCGGATTCGCCAACGGCCCCAGCAGGTTTAAGATCGTTCTGATCCCCAAGTCGCGTCTCGGCCCGGCGCAATGTTTCATCGCTTCGTGGTAAAGCGGCGCGAACAGAAATCCCACCCCCACCTCGTCGATACAGTCGGCCACGTGATTCGGCTCCAAATCGATCTTGACGCCCAGCTCGGTCAACACGTCGGCGCTGCCGCACTTGGACGACACCGACCGGTTGCCATGCTTGGCCACGGTAATCCCCGCCCCGGCGGCCACCAACGCGGCGGCGGTCGAGATATTGAAGGTCTGCGCGCCGTCCCCCCCCGTGCCGCAGGTATCGACGACGATTTTGGCGCCGACCCTGATCCGAACGGAGCGGGAACGCATGGCCCTCACCGAGCCGACGATTTCCTCCACCGTTTCTCCCTTTTGCCTGAGCCCCATGAGGTAGGCGGCGATCTGCGCGGGAGTCGCGGACCCGTCCATGATTTCGGCCATGACCGCTTCCGTTTCCTGCGCGGACAAGTTGTTTCGGTCGGCCAGTTTGGCGATGGCGTCTCTGATCATGTCGATGAGCCTGCGGAGATGGTCACAGTTTTAGGAAGTTCCTCAGCAAATCTTTCCCGGCGGTCGTCAGGATCGACTCGGGGTGAAACTGCACCCCTTCGGCCCCCGATGTTTTGTGGCGAATGCCCATGATCTCTCCCTCGTCGGTCTCCGCGGAAATCTCGAAACAGCCGGGAAGGGTCGCGCGATCGACGATCAACGAATGGTACCGCGTCGCTTCAAACGGGTTGGGTAACTCTCGATAAATCGTCCGGCCGTCGTGCCGGATCATCGAGGTCTTGCCGTGCATCAAGCGCGGAGCGCGGATGATGGTTCCTCCGAAGGCGGCGGCCAGCGATTGATGTCCCAAGCAGACGCCGAGAATCGGAATTTTTCCCGCGAACGTGCGGATCGCCTCGACGGAAATGCCGGCTTCCTTGGGAGTACAGGGGCCGGGAGAAACGACGATGCGGGAGGGGCGCAGGTCTTCAATGCGAGCGAGCGTGATCTCGTCGTTGCGATAGACGACGACGTCTTGGCCCAACTCGCCGAGATATTGCACCAGGTTGTAGGTAAACGAATCGTAGTTGTCGATGACCAGCAGCATAACGTGAAAGGGGCCGATCGCCGGCTTGTAACCGACGACCGTATCGCGCCCCGCCTTCCGACCCTATTCCAACCCCTGCTCCGCCAGCTCGATCGCCTTCATCATGGCCCTGGCCTTATTGCAGGTCTCTTCATATTCGTGCTCGGGGCTCGAATCGGCGACGATGCCCGCGCCGGCCTGAATGAAGGCCCGATGGCGAAACACGACCACCGTCCGGATGTTGATGCACATGTCCATATTGCCGGAAAAACTGATGTACCCCACCGCCCCGGCATAGGGACCCCGTTTCGTCGGCTCCAACTCCTCGATAATTTCCATCGCCCTGATTTTCGGCGCACCGGACACGGTGCCGGCCGGGAAACAGGCCTTGAGCACGTCATAGACGGTTTTGGATCGAGCCAATTTCCCCGTCACGTTGGAAACGATGTGCATCACGTGGGAATACCGTTCGACCGTCATCAGCGATTCCACCTGCACGGAGCCCGGTTCAGCCACCCGCCCGACGTCGTTTCTCCCCAGATCGACGAGCATGATGTGTTCCGCCCGCTCTTTGGCGTCGGCGAGGAGGCGCCGCTCCAGTTGAACATCTTCTTCCGGCGTCGCCCCGCGTCTCCTGGTTCCCGCGATCGGGCGCACCGAAATGAGCCCGTCTTCACAACGGACCAGAATCTCCGGCGAGGACCCGATCAGCTCGACTCCGGCGACGCGCAGATAATACATGTAGGGCGAGGGATTGACGACGCGCAGCGCCCGATAGAGTTGAAACGGCGGCGCCTGAAGGTTGGTCTCCCATCGTTGGGACAACACGCACTGAAAAATGTCTCCGGCCTTGATGTACTCTTTCGCCGTTTCCACCATCTTTTCAAAGTCCGCCTTACTCATGTTCGGCGTAAAACGGAGGGGAGAACGACGGCGCTTCGGCCGTGCTTGACGAAGAGGGCGGCGCAACCGGGCGATCATCTTTTCGATGTTGCCGATCGCGGCCCGATACGCGGAGCGAACGTCGCGATCCGAGGCGGACTTTACGTGCGCATTGGCCACGACTTTGATCTTTTGCGAGACGTTGTCGAAAATCAGCAGCGTTTCGGTCAACAAGAGGGCGAAATCAGGAATGTCGAGCCGATCTTTGGGGCGAGATGGGATCGCCTCGAACGTCTTCACCATATCGTAGCCGATATAGCCGACGACTCCTCCGACGAAACGAGGCAGACCGGGAACCGTCACGGGCCGATAGGCCTCCATGAATTCCCGCAACCGATCGAGAGGAGCGCCGCGCCCCGGAATCCGCCTGGTCCGTTTCCCTTCCTTGACAAGGAGATCGCCTCGATCTTCGACGATCACGGTCGTGGCGCCGCTTCCCAAAAAGGAATACCGCGCCCACTTTTCTCCCCCTTGAATGCTTTCGAGCAGATAGGCCGACGGGCCGTGATCGATCTTGGCGAACGCGGACACCGGCGTATCATGGTCCGCCAAAATCTCCCGATACAACGGAATGAGATTCCCCTCCTTCGTGCGGGAACGAAAGTCCTCGAAGCTGAGCGAATACGATTGCGATCCCATTCCGCGCGATCCGTTACTCGATTCCCACGATCAATCGCTGGCCGACTTCGATGATGTCGTCCGGCAACTTATTCATCTGTTTCAATTTCTCGGTTTCGATCCCGTAGCGCCGGCTGATGCGAAACAGCGTCTCCCCCGGTTTGACGACATGGACGATCGTCCCTCCCTTACCGGATGGAATCGGCTCTTTGGGTATGTCCACGCCTTTCGCCGCTTTCGGTGGAATCGGCTGGGGCTTATCGCCGGAGGGCTGCGACTCGGTGGGTAAATCCGATTTTTTCGACTTCGCCGTCTGACCGCCCAGTTTGCGCATCTCCTCCATGGCCTTCCGCTCAAGGAGCGCCGCTTCCTTCACGGCTTCGGTCTCTTCCTGGAGGCGCGTCATTTGTTCGCGGATCGACTGGATTTGAGCGAGCAATTCCCGGTTGCGAGCTTCGAACTCCACTAATTCACGCTTGGTCCGCTTGACCTCGCTCTCCAATTCCGCGGCCCGCCGTTCTTCTTGAGCCAGTAATCGCTGAAAATTCAGGCTCCGCGCCTTTTCGGCATCGTATTTCTCTTCCAGCACCACGCATCCGCCGAGCAGGAGGCCGCACGCGACCAGCATGCCGGCCGGCGAACTTCGCAGCACCTTCCATGCCTTTCGCTTCCATGTCTTCCGATTGACCGTCGCCGCGTCTCTTTCCATCACTTCCTCCTTCCGACGACCCTCACCCCTCGGGACTTCATAGAACCGCGAACCGCCCCCTCGGCCGATCTTGGGCAGCCTCCCGGAGAAAGGATTAGAATAGTGGCCGACGGCGCGAAAGTCAAAGCGAGCCGAGGCTCCACGGTTTGACCGCCCGCGCAACCCTGTGGTACGGTCGCCCGGCCAAGTCGCGCCGCCGCTCCCATGCAGCACGATCTTTTCGACTCAAACCCGCCCTCCGAATCTGAAACGCTCTCTCCCGTCAAAGAACGGCTGGACCGGCTCAAATCCGAGATCAGACGCCACGACTACCTCTACTACGTCAAAGACCGGCCGGAAATTTCCGACAGCGAATATGATCGCCTGTTTCGCGAACTGCTCGATCTCGAACGGGCCCATCCCGAACTCGTCACACCGGATTCTCCGACGCAACGGGTCGGCGCGCCGCCATTGGACGAGTTGGGCAAGGTGTCGCACGAACGGCCGATGTTGAGCCTGGACTCCCTGGTCGATCCCCGAGAAGTCCTGGCGTTCGATCAACGGATCAAACGGGAACTGAAACTGGACCGGATCGACTACGCGGCGGAGCCGAAATTCGACGGTCTGTCCGTCGAGCTGGTCTACGAGGACGGTCTTTTCGTCAGGGGATCGACCAGGGGAGACGGCACGGTGGGAGAAGACGTCACCGTCAATCTCCGGACAATACGGTCCTTGCCGCTCCGCTTGCCGGCCGACGGCCGGCCGCCGCACCATCTGGCGGTGCGGGGCGAGGTGTACATGCGGCTCGACGACTTCCACACCTTGAATCGCCGGATGGCGGAGCGAGGCGACGAACCCTTCGCCAACCCGCGCAACGCCGCCGCCGGTTCGCTTCGCCAATTGGACTCCCGCGTCACCGCCGAGCGTCCGCTGGTGGTCACCTGCTACGAAGTCATGGCCATGACGGGCGATCCCCCTCCGTCCCACTGGGAGGAATTGGAAGCGCTCGCAGCCTGGGGGTTTCCGACTCCCCTCATCCGCCGGTTGTGCCGGACGATCGACGACGTGACGGCCTTCCACCGTGAAACCGAACAACGCCGGGACGAGCTCCCGTACGAAATCGACGGAATCGTCGTCAAGGTCGACCGACGCGATTTACAGGCCCGGCTCGGGATGAAATCCCGAAGCCCCCGCTGGGCCATTGCCTATAAGTTCGCCCCTCGAAAAGAAATCACCAAAATCCACAAGATCATCCTCTCGGTGGGCCGAACCGGCACCCTGACTCCCTTGGCCCTTTTGAATCCGGTCGAAGTCGGCGGCGTGACCATCAGCCGAGCGACATTGCACAACGCCGATGAAGTGGCGCGGAAGGACGTGCGCGACGGAGACACGGTCAAGGTCGAACGGGCCGGCGACGTCATTCCGGCGATCGCCGAGCGGGTGCCGATTCCCGGCGAGATGCGTGCCGCTCCGTTCACGATGCCGGATCACTGTCCCGTCTGCGGATCGACGGTTGCGCGAGAAGGCGCGTACTACTACTGCACCGGCCATGCGACCTGCCCGGCCCAGTTGAAAGGCGCCATTGAGCACTTTGCGTCAAAAGGGGCGATGAATATCGAGGGCCTGGGCAAAAAAACGGTCGCCCAGCTTGTTGATCGAGGGCTGATTCGGGACCTGGCGGATCTCTATCATCTCAAACGGGAGCAACTCCTGGAACTTGATGGCTTCGCCGATCGCTCGGCGACACTGTTGCTGGAAGCCATCGAGCGGAGCAAAACCGTCCCCCTGGATCGGTTTCTCTATGCCCTCGGCATCCGTCAGGTGGGTCGGCACATTGCGTCGGTCTTGGCGAGGGAATTCGGCTCGCTCGATGCCGTGATGCAAGCTGACGAAGCGCGCTTACAGGCCGTGAAAGAAATCGGCCCGGAAATCTCGGCCGGCCTGGTGTCCTATTTTCAAGAACCTTCGAACCGACACGTGATCGACCGATTGCTCAAGGCCGGGGTGCTCATTGAGCAGGCCTTCGTGCCAAGGGAAGGCTCATCCCTGCCGTTGTCGGGGAAAAGCTTTGTCTTTACGGGGGGGCTTGATACGTTGAGCCGTGATGAAGCCGAAACTCTCGTTGAACGGCTGGGCGGCACGGTCTCCTCCGCCGTCAGCTCAAAAACCTCATACGTCGTAGCCGGCACCGATCCCGGCTCGAAGCTGGCCCGCGCCAAGACTTTGGGCATCCCGATCCTGACCGAACAGGAATTCCTTACGCTGGTTCAACGGCCCCGATCTTCTTAACTCACCGGATTCAAGGTGGGAGGCGTCTCGACCGGCACAGGCGCCTTTTCCTCTTTAAAGATCTGGACGCTGCGAATCGAACGGGGATCGGCCTCGTGAACCACCAGGCGGCAATTCTCGATCCGAATTTCTTCGCCGGTCTTCGGGATGCGGCCCAGGTTCTCTTGGATCAGCCCTCCGATCGTTAAGGCATCGTCGCCGAGATCGACCTTGAGAAATTCGTTCACTTTGCGGACTTCGGTGCGCCCGTGGACCAGGATCTGGTTTTTCCCGATACGTTTGATCAGCTCTTCGGTGATGTCGGTCTCATCGACGATTTCGCCGACCACCTCTTCCAGCAGATCTTCAAGGGTGACCAACCCCATGACCCCGCCGAATTCGTTGACGACGATCCCCATGTGCCGCTTTTCCTGCTGAAACTGTTTCATCAAATCGTCCGCGGTCTTTCCCGCCGGGACAAACAGAGGGGGCTGGGCGATTTCTTGCAATCGCAGGTCTGAGTGCCCTTTGGCCAGCTCAATGAGGGCTTTGGTCTTGTAAAGGATACCGGTAATGTTGTCGAGCGTGCCGTCGTAGACGGGAATCCTCGAGTACTTCGAATTGTAGAGCATCTCCTCGGCATCCTTGAGCCGCAACGACCCGTCCAGCGCAAAGACGTAAATGCGCGGGGTCATGGCGTCCTCGGCCGTGATGTCTTTCAACTGAAAGACGTTTTTGATCATCTTGACTTCTTCGACCTCGAGCTCTCCGGCTTTCCCTCCTTGATCCAACATGATCTTGAGCTCTTCCTCCGTCACCAACGGCAGTGTGAGCCCTTTTCCTCCCGTCAACTTATAGATGAGGGGGACCATCACGAAGAGCAACGGCTTCATGAGCACCTGAACCCAATACACCGGATAGGCCATGTTCAAGGTGACCGGGACCGCGAACTTGGCGGCGAGCGTTTTGGGGATCACATCCACCGACACAAGGAGCACGAACGTCAGCAGCCCCACCATGATGGCGATGGCTTCTTCAAAGACGCTTTTCCCGCCGTAGATGTTCAGCGTCATAAAGGTGGCATACATGGGGATCGCCGTGCTGACGAGACGGTCGCCGACGAGAATGGTGGACAGCAATTTCTGGGGGTCGCTTCTGAGGAGCAGCGCCTTCGCGGCGCGTTTGCTTCCGTTCTGGGCCAGCGCCCTCAGCCGTGTTTCGTTGACCGCGAAAAACCCGATTTCGGCGGTGGAAATAACGACGGACAACCCTATCAATCCTAAAAGGATCAGGATATCCATTTGTGATCGTTACTTAAGGATGTTCTATCGAAGCGGACTGTCGGGAAACCGGGCGTGCGTCATGACGAGGAGCAAGTTGTATCACCATTTTGGGGAGTCTCCTACGGATTTCCAATGTTTTCCGACACCGATACATCTACCATAGGGGAAGAGTCGAGGCAAGCTATTCACAAAAAAATCAAAATAAATCAATAAATTATAAATCATCCGCGCGGTTGCTTCATCCGTCGTCCCGCACGACGAACGACTCGACGTTCAGCTTGCGGTCCAAACGAGCAGCGGCGGCTTGGGCCTCAGCCTCCGTTCTGAATTCCCCGATCTGGACCCGATAGCGACGCCCTTCCGGCAAATCAACTCGGGTAATGCGACCGCCCGGAAACTCCGCCTGGGCCTGGGAGAAGAGCGTTTTGGCATTCTCCGGATCGACGAACGAGCCGATCTGCACTCTGAGGGCTCCCGGGCCGCCGGGCCGAGGAGAATAGCCGATCACCCGCAATTCGATCTCATCGGTCCCTCTTCCCGTCATCCCGATGGCTTTTGCGCCCGCCAGCGACAGATCCAGGACTCGCCCCCTCACAAAAGGGCCTCGGTCATTGATCCGCACCGTCACTTGACGGCCGGACGTCAAGGAACGGACGACAGCAACGGAGCCCAGGGGCAATGTTCGATGGGCGGCGGTCAACTGGTGCATGTTGTACCGCTCCCCGTTGGCGGTCTTGTTTCCGTGAAAGCCAGGCCCGTACCACGAGGCGACGCCCCGTTGGATAAAGCCGATCGGGTAGCCTGGAGGGTGATCGACCTGAGCAGGAGACGATCTGCAACTTTGAAGGGCAAGAGCGCCGCAGAGAGCGACTGCGGCAGCCAATCCGTGGACGATTCGCGCAAGCGGCTGAGGCCGCATGGGTCAAAACTCATCAAGGGATTGATTGCGAAGGACCGTCAACGCCTTGTTGGTGTTGGAAACAGTCAGGACCACGATAGCCCGTTTCCCTTCCCTGGACGGCGTACAGTATCCGCATTTAATGTTGATGCGGTGCTTATTCAACAAATCGGCCACTTCTTTGAGTGCCCCCGGTTTGTTTTCGAGACTGAGCAACAGAGCCGTCTCTTCGGCAAATCTGACCTTTGCCGCCTTGAGCGCGGCCCGAGCCCCCTCGACGTCGGCGACTAAGAGACGGAGTTTGCCCCTCCCAGTCACCTCGGGAGCGGAAAACGCCTTGATGTTGACTCCCGCCTCGCCCAAGACCGACGCCACTTTGGCCAACACACCGGGTTTACTGAGACTGCTGACGACGAACTGCGTCGTGGTAGGCATATCCTGCGACTCCGTATTGAAGTTTTGTACGATGCCGGCTATTTCACCAACGGCCCAGATTGGACCATACAGTTTCAGGCGCTAATACGTGCATCTTGCTCGCCCCTCGCCCTCACCGTCCGTCGAGAAACACCTGTCACTACCTTGCTTGCAGCGCGGCACCCGTTCGGCGTGAGGAATGCTCATCTATATATAGATGGAGCATCATCCTGTCAACGCGAACGATAGTATCGGCCAATATGCCCGTCCGTTCCCCAAATGAGTCATCAGCAGAGAATTAATGCCGCGAAACGCGGCTTCGGAATGGACTCCAAGCAAAAAACCATCGATAAGCCTCGTCACCGCTGATCAGGAGCAGAGGCTCACCAACGGCTATGCTATTTCTGCTCACCAAGTTCGCGCTCATTTCGATCTTGCGCTATTGAGTAGCCGGTTCGCGGCTACACACTTCTATGTATTCTTTCTTGAGCCTGGTGGACTGCCCATCGCACGCTCTCCCGTTTGCAAGGCTAGTGCGATGAGCTGTTTTCGCTCCTCCATATCATGGGCGGTGGAACAGTTCGGCGCGAGAGATACACCGCGACAATCAGGGCCACCACGACCAGCACATTCGCCCCAAGGTCCATGAGATAGCGGTTGAATATGAGATCGGTGAGTTCGCCCATATACGACACCTGAGCTCCGGTGGTCAGGATACGTCTCGTTGAGGCAATGACGCCGATATAGAGGAATGGTTCCAAGGTAATCACTTTGGTCTTGAGAAAATTAATGGTGGTCCTGAACAACTCCAATAGAATGATCACCAGCAAGAGATCATGAACCAGCCCGAGGACAGCAAGAACCGGGTTTTCTCCCACTGTGACCGCAAACACGTACCACGCACGGGAAAAGAGCACCATGCTGACCACCAGGAAACTCAGTCCGGTCGTGAAGTATCCAAATCTGTCAAGAATCTCCATCATGCCGATCATCCTGTCACTCAAGATGCCTTCAAAAAAGGACCATCGCTTGGTCTGGACATGTCTAGCCAATTCAACGACGTTCTCCATCATTTCTCCTCACATACTGCGCATATCCTCATCCTCACTCGACAGGCATGCCGCCCGGCCATAGGCGAACAAGCTACAAAGTAGCGTTGCACCTTGTCTGCCGTCTGACGGTGCAATCAATGCCGTCCCTCTTCCTCCTCCTCTGGGATCGAAGCCCAAATCGTAATGCCCCACAACAGCGCGATAATCCCAACTAAGCTATAGATCTGATACATAATGCTCCCCTCCTTTTCAGTGACTCTTCGAGCGTGTTCGTTCACACCTGTGAACTCTTTGTCTCAGTCTCTTCGACTCGAGCAGGGCAAGAAGCCGCTGTCGGCCTTTGTGAATCCCGCCGTGGTCGGCGGTCAGGATTTCGGTGCCGACCGCCTCGCGCATATCTAGGGGACTCTGCTCGGACACCCCAGCGCGGACCTACGCGATGGAACGCATGCAACCCGTCACATTGTCTGCCTACCGAATGGACACGGCATGAATGGATACAGAAGACACGAAGCCCGTGAAATTCGGCATTCGCACGCTGCACCCCTTATTCGATGAGACTCGGTATTCGAAGAAGCTCCGGAGACTGAGGAATCAGACGCGCCGGAGGAAGAGGGAATGCGCGAGAGATAGGACAGTCGACGTCGTTTCGAACATCAGAGTGATCCTACAAGCCAAGACCACTGCTGTCAATGTTTGTAATCGACACATGCGCCGCAACACTCTGTTTCTATGGAACAATATTTATTATTCAGACGAGCATTCTCCGGTCGCGAACGGAGATATCAAACATCATTCGTTGATGCCGTTTCGCCGGCGCATCGGTTGCCCTGGTCGCAACCACTTCATTTCTTTCACGTGCGCGGAGACGTTGTTGATGGAGAAGGGGAGGTAGGTTCAAGCGATCAATGCAACACCAACTGGGATACAGTGGGATTGGAGGGTAATCAACATGACACACGTGGAGCACCAGGGCTTATCCGCGGCCCAGAAAGCGGAACCCTGGCAGCAACTGTTCTTTCCGAGATTACACCGCATACGTTTTCCATTGGACTCGGCAGACACCCATTCGCTTTTGTTCAGGAATCGACGTATGCAACCAGGTCGGAAGGCGTGTCCTGTTCCCTCGCAATTGAGGCCCCCCGAAAACAAGATTCCCAAGCGATCGAGGCGTGATGTGCTCGTGAAGCTGTCAAACTCACACATACATTGGCCGATTGTCGCCAAGAGTGACCCAGCCGCGCACGATGCGATACACAAACCAGAATCCCACCAGCGTGATCGGTAGCCATACGAAGAGGATGCCGATCCCAAGGGTTGCGATAATGAAGGCCCCGCAAAGGGAGATCCAGAGCAGTCCGAACCAGAAGGTTCGGATCTGCCAACGAAAGTGCGATTCAAGCCAGGTACCGCGAACTTCCTTCCGCTTCATATAGTTCAGAACGACCGCGATGATCGAAGGCCAACCGGTGAGGAAAGAGCCGACCACCGTGGCAGTGCCCATGATGCCGGTCAGCAGGCTGAATGCGTGTAGGGCGTACACGACTTTCGTCCACGTGACAAGTGAATCCACGAGTTCGCTCCGTTCTTACCGCTCTTACTGCCGGTGGTGAGTGTTGGGTATATCAAAAACCATATTTTCAGCATATTCATCATCTTCAGT
This sequence comes from Nitrospira sp., assembly GCA_024331085.1. Lineage (GTDB taxonomy): Bacteria > Nitrospirota > Nitrospiria > Nitrospirales > Nitrospiraceae > Nitrospira_D. The sequence continues at coordinate 13,595 of JANDJG010000013.1, forward strand.
CTAACGCAATACTATTAGTTACCCAGCAGGCCGTTGACAAATCCATGTGCATCCCGATGAATACATGATACAAGGTCCTCCCGGAAAATCCGTCCCTTGATCGATACGGTGCGACTTCAGCCACTCTACAAGCCACTGCTAAGGTCGGTCGTCCCTCGATTCCACCGGAACAGCCGTTTTTGGCGCTTCTGGGAGGCCATCTGGCAGACGTCACATCGGAACGGACGTTGGTGAGGGAACTAACGGGGTACCTGCCCTCCCCGGTTTGTGGAGCTGGGTCTAGATCAGACGCCGTGGGACCACTCGACATTCTCGCAGAACCGGACACGGCTGGTTACGAAGAGTGGTCTGCTGAAATGCGTGTGCGATGAGACCATGGCCCTGACGATCAAATAGAAGCTGCCCTTTTTCCACTCATCGCTGGACGGCACCTTGGTCTAAGCCCAGGCCTCATACACAAACGTCGTGCCAATAGAAGTCTTTCTGAATCCGGAGAAGTCGACGAGGCGGACTCCTGGCAAGGGTTCCACCAGTGTCAAAAAAACTAGCTTGTCCACGCACTGCAAGGAGAACCGGCCAGCACGGTTCACTGCCGGTCAGACGTACATCGCCAGGCTTCACTTCAAGCGCGGCTCTTTCCGCATCATGAGCAGCCGCTCGTGGCGCCGCAAGTGACGCACTTCAGGCAGGTGCCGTTGCGGACCATCGTGAACTGTTTGCACTCGGGGCAGGGGTCTCCCTCGTAGCCCTTCACCTTGGCGCTCTGCACCTCCGTCAGGGTCAGGGTCTCTCGCTTGATTTCGACCTGTCTGGCCACGCTGTGACCATTGTCATGACTTCTGCTTCTCCCTCCGTTCCGACGAACGGGCAGATGTTCCGTGAGAACCGCGGAGGTGGCCAAGGTCTTGAGGTCCGCCTCCTCTTCCACGCACTCGGGATCCATGTCGTCTTTTTTCATGGAATCCATCCGCAGATCCTCTTCCTTGACCTGCGCCAGGTCGTAGCGGTCCAAATACGTGATCGCGAGCTCCCGGAAAATGTAGTCGATGATCGAGGTCGACATTTTGATGCGGTCGTTGAGTTTAACCGGCCCGTTGGGCTCGAACCTGGTGAAGACGAACGCTTCGACGAACTCTTCGAGCGGGACGCCGTGTTGCAAGCCGAGAGAAATGGCGATGGCGAAACAATTCATGAGGCTGCGGAACGCCGCCCCTTCCTTGTGCATGTCGAGGAAGATTTCGCCGACGGTTCCATCCTCGTATTCGCCGGTTCGGAGATACAATTTGTGGCCGCCGATGATCGCCTTTTGCGTATAGCCGTTCCGCCGGCTCGGCAAGGGCCGCCGCTTGGCCAGGTATCGGACCAGCACGCGCTCGGTGACTTTCTCCGCGGCCGCCTCCACCGCGCCCGCGGCCTCCGCCGTTTTTCCGTTATCGGTCGAGGCGCTCAACGGTTGGCTCAGTTTCGAGCCGTCCCGATAAATCGCCACCGCCTTGACCATGCTTTCCCACGCCAGCCGGTAGGCGTTCTTGACGTCTTCGACCGTGGCGTCGTGCGGCATGTTGATCGTTTTGCTGATCGCGCCGCTGATGAACGGCTGCGCCGCGGCCATCATGCGGATGTGGGCGTCGACGGCGATGGCGCGACGGCCGATTCGACCGCAGCGATTGGCGCAGTCGAAGACCGGCAGGTGCTCGGCCTTCAAGTGCGGCGCCCCCTCCACCGTCATCGTCCCGCAACAATAATCATTCGCGGCGGCGATTTCTTCCTGCGTGAAGCCGAGCGCCTTGAGCATGTTGAAGGAGGGGCTGTTCAATTGGCTTTCGCTGAACCCCAATTTCTCCGTGCAAAAGGACTCCCCCAGCATGAATTTGTTAAAGGCGAACTGGATATCGAACGCCTGAGCCAGGCCGTTTTCGAGACGGGCCAGCGCTTCGTCGTCGAACCCCTTCGACCGCAACGATTCATGGTTGATGAACGGCGCCTGCTTGAGGGTTTGCGCGCCGACGCAATAGCGCACGATGTCCTGGACTTGTCCCTCCGTGTACCCCAGCGTCGACAACGCGAGCGGCAAACTCTGATTGATGATCTTAAAGTACCCCCCGCCGGCCAATTTCTTGAATTTCACCAGGGCGAAGTCCGGCTCGATTCCGGTGGTGTCGCAATCCATCACCAATCCGATCGTGCCGGTCGGGGCGATGACCGTCACTTGCGCGTTGCGATACCCGTAGGCCGTCCCCAGCTCGAGCGCCCGGTCCCACGCCCGCCGGGCGGCGATGAGCAGATCGGGCGGGCAATTCTCCGGTTGAATCCCCGTCGGTTTGATCGTCAGTCCCTCATATTCCTCGCGCGGGGCGTTGTAGGCCGCCCGGCGGTGATTGCGGATCACCCGCAGCATGTGATCGCGGTTCTTCGCGTAGCCCGGGAATGGTCCCAATTCGGCGGCCATTTCCGCCGACGTGCCGTAGGCCTCGCCGGTCATGATGGCGCTGATGGCGCCGCAGATCGCGCGGGCCTTGGGAGAATCATAGGGAATCCCTTGACGCATCAACACCGTGCCCAAATTGGCATACCCCAAGCCGAGCGTTCTGAACCGATAGCTCTTCTCCGCGATCGACCGGCTGGGAAACGACGCCATCAACACGCTGATTTCCAACACGATCGTCCACAGCCGCACGGCGTGCCGGAAGTTTTCCAACTCGAACCGCCCGTCGACGGTATAAAACGCCGCCAGGTTGAGCGAGGCCAGGTTGCAGGCCGTGTCGTCCAAAAACATGTATTCCGAACAGGGGTTCGACGCGTTGATTCGCCCGTCTTCCGGACAGGTATGCCATTCGTTGATCGTCGTATCGTACTGGGTGCCGGGATCCGCGCAGACCCACGCGGCCCAGGCGATCCGATCCCACAGATCGCGGGCCTTGAGGGTCTTGCAGACCTTGCCGTCGATCCGGCGCGTGAGATGCCAATCGCCGTCGGCGTCAAGGGCGGCGAAAAACTCGTTGGGCATTCTCACGCTGTTGTTTGAATTCTGACCCGACACGGTTTGATAGGCCTTGCCGTCCCAGTTGGTGTCGTATTCGTGAAAGACGAAGTGCGTGAACCCCTGCTGCGCGTAGGAAAACATTCGCTGGATATAGGCCTCCGGCACCATATCCCGGCGGGCCTGAGCCAGCGCCTCTCGCAACACCTGGTTGGTCTTGGGATCCAGGTCTAGTTTGATACCGCCCTTGCCGTCAGCGACGTGACAGGCTTTGAGCACGCTGTTGAGCCGCTGCGCGCAAATTTTCGAGCCGGTCACCATCGCCGCGACCTTCTGTTCCTCAACGACCTTCCACTCGATAAACTCTTCGATGTCGGGATGGTCCAGGTCCAGACAGACCATCTTGGCGGCGCGCCTGGTCGTTCCGCCCGATTTAATCGCGCCGGCGGCCCGATCGCCGATCTTGAGAAAAGACATCAGACCCGACGACTTGCCTCCGCCGGACAGTCCCTCCCCCTCGCCTCGCAGTTTGGAGAAGTTGGTGCCGGTCCCGGAGCCGTACTTGAACAGCCGCGCCTCACGGACCCAAAGGTCCATGATCCCGTTCTCATTGACCAGATCGTCCTCGATCGACTGAATGAAACAGGCATGGGGCTGGGGATGTTCGAACGCGTTCGTCGCCTTGACGACCTCGCGGGTGGCGGGATCGACGTAATAGTGCCCCTGCGCCGGGCCCGACAACCCATACGCGTAATGGAGGCCCGTGTTGAACCACTGCGGGGAGTTCGGGGCGGCCATCTGCCGCGCCAGCATGTAACACATTTCATCGTGGAAAGCCTCGGCGTCCTCCGGCGTTGTGAAGTAGCCGTACGACTTGCCCCAGTGCGTCCAACATCCGGCCATTCGCTCGAAGACTTGGCGCGCATCGCGTTCCCCGCCCAACAGGGGTTTCCCGTCCGGTCCCGTCAGCATTTGTCCCTGCGGATCACACTGAGGCACTCCCGCTTTTCGGAAATATTTCTGAGCCAAAATATCGACGGCCAATTGAGACCATTGCTCCGGCACATCGATATTGTCGAGTTTGAACACGACGGACCCGTCCGGATTGCGAATCTCGGACGACCGTTTGACGAACGTGATCCCGTCATAGGGACTCCGACCGCGATGGGTGAATCTTCGTTCAATCCTCACGGGATTCCTCCTTGGTAGAAGCAAAACGCCTATTCTTGCGAGCCGACCGGCAGAATGTACCTTGTGTGAGTTCGCCCACGAGAATGCGAGAGTTTCTTCGCCCCACTCACATTGCTCGCCTTCATAGCCGTCAACAGTGGAGAGACTACATATAGCTATCGACTTTTTTTGTCAACACTAAATATAGTGGGGTGCCTGTGAAATTTGGGGGGAAGCTGTGGATAGTCGGCTCTACCGTTTTAGGGCCGATTTTGTCCCGATCGGAGCCGGTTATCCACAGGAGCGCCGAGTCGGCGGAGCATATCAGGACCTTTCTTCGAGCAGCCGTTCGATTGTTTTTGCCGCTTCTTCCGTTCCGCTGATCGGGACGAACCGGCCTCCGATCCCCAGCACGACCACCTTGGCCCCGGCCACCCGGGTTTCATACGAACTGAAAAATCCCCAATTCTTTCGAATCGTGGCCGGTCGAACGACGCCGTCCATGAGTTGCTTGCTTTGAGCACGAATAACCTCGTGAATGAGCCGTTGATCCCGCGCGGAAGTCCGCTCATCCAATAGATCGAGCGCCCGGTGCAACTCCGACTCGACGAACCGGACATAGTCGTCCGTCGTCGGATTCGACCATGCCGCCCAAACCGCTCCGGCAAGGATCACCACCAGGAAGGCCAAAGGGGTAAGACGCAACTCGCGCATTGAAATGCTCCGGCACTCTCATATCTTCGCAATCCGGCCAAGGCAAGTATCCGCCCGATCGGATATGCGCTCATACGGCGTGAGACAGCCCCGGAGCGTCGTTCCTTTCTTCCGGCTCGATGTGACGTCTGAGAGACCAGACTGCCAAGAGGCCCGGCAATGCGACCACAAAGGTTAGGACAAAGAACTCCGCCCATCCGACGGCCTCCACGATACCGGCGGATGGGCGTCCCGCGAAGACTCGCCCCAACGCCTCAAGAGACGACAACAGCGCGAACTGGGTCGCCGTGTAGCGAGGGTCGCACAGCGACATCACCAATGCCACAAAGGCGGCCGTCCCCATTCCACCCGTCACGTTTTCGACCACGACCGCCGCCGTCAGGACGGCGGCGCTTTTTTCCATCAGGGCTACGACGGCAAATCCCAAATTCGACACCGCTTGCAACAGGCCGAAGAGCAAGAGGGCGGAAACGAGGCTCATCCTCGTCATCATCGCCCCTCCGAGCAAAGCGCCGGCGAGCGTGGCGAAGATCCCGACCCCCTTCACCGTCCCGACTTCCACGGACGAAAAACCGACTCCCCCGATGAGGAACGCGGTCTGGAGCGAGGACGCGAAGGCATCGCCGAGTTTGTACAACACGACCACGGCCAAGAATCCCACCGCGTGGGGCCTGGAGGAAAATTCTCTTACGGGAGCGCCCACGGCTTCGGCCAGACTCCTGGGAGGATCGGCGAGCCGAATCGGTTCCGGACTCACCGCGATCGCGGCAAGCCCAGCCGTCATGACGGCCGCCATGACCAGATAAGTCGCTTGCCAGCCGACAACATCGGCCAACATCAAGGCGCCGGCGCCGGCGACCAACAGCGCCACTCGGTACCCGTTGACCCAGACCGCCGCGCCCAACCCCCGTTCATGGGGATGAAGCGTTTCCGTGCGGTAGGCGTCGAAGACGATGTCCAACGAAGCAGAGAAAAACGCCACCAAAAGCGCCAGGACCGCCAACGTCTCGGGATGATCGCGCGGACCGGTCGCCGCCATCAAGGCCAACCCGGCCGCAACGCAGGATTGCGTCAACACCATCCATCCGCGACGCCTCCCAAACCAGGGGGGCACGACCCGATCCATAAGGGGGGCCCAGAGAAATTTCAACGTATAGGGGAGACCGACCAACGTAAACACGCCGATCGTTTTGAGATCGACGCCTTCCACCGTCAGCCAGGCTTGCAAGGTGCCGGCAGTCAGGGCGAGCGGGAGACCCGAAACGAAGCCCAACGGCAACATCACGGCGAGACGCCGACTGATGAACCGAGACTGGGAAACGGAGTCGGTCACGAAGCAACGCTCACGTCAAACGAGCCTATCATACGGAGGGAGCATATCATCGCCGCGGCGGTTCTTCAGCAGAATCTCGAAATGTGCAAGGGGAAATACGTTCAGAAACGGCTACGGATCAGCAGGGCTGCCCGTTGAACGAACAGGGCTTGTAGCGGGAAATGTCAAAATCCGTGTTCTCCTGATAGACCCGTTCGTTGCCGTTCACTCCGTCCTGCTCGGGATCGTTCCACATCGTGTGGTTCCACCAATAAAAGATCGGCTGAGCCTCCGTCTGATAGACGGGATTTCCATAGGTGCTGCGGGCATATTCCCGCACCACTCGGGCCGTCACATAGTCGATCCGACCGTCACCGGCCAGAGAATAGAGCGCAATAAAAAGCCGGGCCTCATGGTCATAGAGCTCATCCAGACGGGTGCCTACGTCCGGCTCGACGGGAAGCTGATCTGCAGCCAGCGCCGACGGCCCCCATTCACTCTCCATGCCGGAAAGCAACACGCCCCACAGGGCAAGTGTGACAACCAATCGAAACACTGTTTTTTCTCAGCAGCCTTTCTTCCAGGACAAAGCTTCTTTCCGGAACAAGCAGCCGATGAAATTTCAAACGGCTGCCCATTCTACCATGCCATCCCCCTCACCCTTCCCCCCTTTTTGAAGAGTTTGACTTCCTAACGGTAAGGGGGCTATAAAATCGGCCGATTTGTCAGGCCGAACCAGGCCTGGCCGACAGGATCAAGCTGGGGCCATAGCTAGAAGGATGGGATGAGTTCGGCTCAGACACAGGCCATCATGATCACCAGCATGCCTTCACCATCTACCTAACTACCTACCATAAAAGGGTGGACCATGAGCGGAGATGCTTGGGCGGAGTAACGGGACCGGAAATGAGCTGCGTGCAGGAATATCAAGGGAATCGGATCATCTGTGAGGCGTAAGTCCAGGCGCAACGCCTGGACGCATCATTTCTCCGCAATGAGCGCCAAAGCAAATTGAATTTATTGTCCTTTTAACCAATTGAAAGGGAATTTATGAATAGCAGCTCAATGTTTCTTCAGAAACACAACCGATCCGCCCGGCTGTCGGCAGCCGTGCTCATGTTGTGCGGGGCGCTGGTACCGAATCCGGCCTCGGCCAGTCTGTCCATGTCGGTTTCCACTAACGAAGCATCGGACGCCTTATTACTCGATGCTCCGGGCGCATTGATCCTGCATGGAGACGCAGTTGGCGGAACGGCCCATGTAAGGCCTGGAGGCCATCCCTGTCTTCCCAACATCGGTCCCCACTGTTTGACCTCGATGATCTCACCGTTTGGATTCGCCCAGGCGGAAATGGACGCCGGGGCCGGGCATTTTCAGTTGCATGCAGGCGAAAGCGGCGGCGGGAGCGGCAGTGTCGGCATGATGATGATGGACTCGATCAGTCGCACAGGACTCTTAGGAGTCGGCACAGTGACTTTCGATGTCCATATCGATGATCTGTCGCTGCATGCCACGCTCGACAACTTGGCGGGTGCAGCCGCCTATTCCAACTTCAATTACTCGATTCTTACCCGGAGCTGCGACGGCAATATCTGCGATTATAATCAAGTGCTGTTCAGTTTTGATGCCACGCGTCAGTCCACGCGCGATGGCGAGAACAACATCACCAATTACTCCAGTTATGGCTGGTCGGACATCACGGGCGGCGGCGACTCGGGTTCCGCCATCCCCGGCGTGTTCGAAACTTCCTTTTCGATTCCCGTCATTTTCGGCAGCGGGGCACCGCCGTTCGACTTCGCCATCTCGATCAGTGGCGGCGGTGCCTGCGATTTCGGCAACAACTGCGGCAGCGCCTATGTTTCGTCCGTGAACTCGGCCTATCTCGGCATCCGCGTCGATGGCGGCTACAACTACACCTCGGCGAACGGTTACGCCTATCCTGGATTTGCGCCAGCTGTGCCCGTGCCCGCTGCAATCTGGCTGTTCGGGTCGGGACTGGTCGGAATGATCGGCATAGCACGACGAAAACGGAACCCGGCTAACACGCAGCCCGAGTGCAATTCGTTTTCCTCAACCGCGCGCAATGGCGCTGAAACACGATCTCAAGCTCGTCGTTGACTTTCATGGTATCGCGACCTTGGATGACGTGCTGCACCACCGGCGCCGAGATGTCGTTGAGCATCTTGCTCTTGTCGAACAGGGGATAGGTCTTGGCCGGGCGTTCGACCGCTTCGACCGTGGACTTATCTTCGGGGCGAGGGATTACGAGAGGCTCCGGTCTTGACCGGCTGGGGGACAGGTGCAGGGCACGTTGTCGGCAATGGCAGCGAAACGCCGGCGCGGCTGTGCAGAAATTACGCGAAGTCGAAAAGCCCTGTTCCCAATCAACTCGACCCGATCCACGCCAGTGAACTGCAAGACCGAACTGCCGATCCGACCCTATCCGGATGAGTTGCAATAATCTCGGTCCGCGGCGAAGGATTACCGGCTCACCCGATGGATTGCAGGTTCGGTAGCAGCTAATTCCGGTCGGCGGGCCTGTCAGTTGCGGTTAATGCCGGTCGAAAAAGCCCCTGATTGCAGGTCCTCGATCTTTCCATTGATGGAGCCGCTGTCGTTCGTAGGATGGAGCGACTCCGCCAATGGCTTTGAGGCTTTTTATGGGATCAGGCGCACGGCATGAGGTCCCTCTTCGACGTCTTCACCACCGACTATGGGCCGGGCTCTTCCCTCACCGGCCGGCGCCTGACACGCGCCACGGCCATTTCTCCCGCCGGGCAAGCGATTGTGGGATATGGCTTCAATCCCAATGGCCAGGCGGAGGCCTGGCTGGTGAGGCTTCAGCCGATGCCCCTGCCGGCGGCCGGGTATCTGTTCGGCGCCGCCCTTCGGCCTGGGCTTGCCCCTGCGCCCGACGGAGCCGGGGCTGACACGCCCCCGCCAAGCCTCCTCGCTTCCACGAGCTTGCCCGAACGGGAGCGCCGTCTCTATAATGCCCGTCCTATGACAAGTCGCCGGGCATCGCTCCATACGTTGGGGTGCCGATTGAATCTCGCGGAATCGGCAGTACTGGGGGAAGGACTTCGCCGAAAAGGGTTCGAGTTGGTCGAATTCGGCCGGCCGACCGACCTGCTCGTGCTCAACACCTGCGCGGTGACGGAGGACGCCGAACGCACGTCGCGGTATCTGATCCGAAAAACCCTCAAACATTCCCCTCATGCGTTCATCGCCGTGACCGGCTGTTACGCTCAAATAGGCTTGGAGCGGCTCACCCGCGAGGCCGGCATCGACTTGGTCGTCGGCAACCAATTCAAGCTGGATCTGCCGTCGTATCTGCCCACGGCCGATGCGTTGGAGAAACGCCGTTCGCCCGAAATTCTCCATACGAAGACGCTGTCGCGCCAAGACTTCGATCTCCCTTACTTCGGCGAGCCGGATTCAACCAGAGCGCCTCTCAAGATCCAGGACGGCTGTAACGCCATGTGCAGCTTTTGCATCATTCCGTTTTCGCGAGGGCACGAGCGGAGCCGAAGACTTGAGGACATCCTGGAAGAGGCAACCGGCCTGGCCGCACGCGGCTATCGAGAGATCGTGCTGACCGGCGTGAACATCGGACGGTACGTTCACGACGGCCGCGATTTTTGCTCGTTGCTGCGGCGCCTTGACCAAGTCGACGGCATCGACCGTATCCGGATTTCGTCGATCGAACCCACGACCGTCGGCGACGAGCTGCTGGATCTCCTGGCCGGCTCTTCGAAACTGTGCCCCTCGCTCCATATCCCCTTGCAGAGCGGAGACGACGGCATCCTGAACGCCATGAACCGCCGCCATACGGTCAAGGCGTATGTCGATTTGATCGAGCGGGCCTTTGCCAAGATCCCTCAACTCGGACTGGGGACCGACCTGATGGCTGGATTTCCTGGAGAAACCGAAGCGGCGTTTCGCAATACCGTCTCGGTCGCGACGGACCTGCCTTTTTCCTATCTCCATGTGTTCCCCTATTCGCCGAGGCCGGGAACCGCCGCCGCCCGCATGAAGCGAGCCGTGTCACCTTCGATCATCCGCAAGCGCGTCGACGTCCTCCGCGACATCGGGCGCGTAAAGCAGCTCGCGTTCCATCAGCGGCAGATCGGAACGACGGTCCCTGTTCTCTTTGAAACGGGCGTTCAGGATGGTCTTCGTCACGGCACCACGCCGAACTTCACGAAAGTAGCCGTCGCCGACACCGATGACCTGCACAATCAGATCAAGCCGGTCATCATCACGGCCGCAACCGACCGTTGGGTCATGGGACAGGTCGCCGCTCCGCAACGGACCCCAACCCTTGTGATGCAACCATGACAGCGACGCCCTTCCCCCGCCTGGTCCACATCGAGACCTTCGGCTGCCAGATGAACGAGTCGGACAGCGAGCTGGTCCGCGCCCTGCTCAAGCGCGAGGGGTTCTCGTTTACGCCGGACCGTGAACGGGCCGACGTGCTTCTGGTCAATACCTGCGCCATCCGCGAGAACGCCCACAACAAGATTTACGCGCATCTGACGGAGCTCAAGGAGATCAAGAAACGACGCCCTCTGGTGATCGGCGTCTTGGGCTGTATGGCGCAGAATCTGAAAAGCGAATTGGCCCGGCAGGAACCGCTCATCGACGTCTTGGCCGGACCGGACGCCTATCGACAGCTCCCCCTGTTGCTTTCAAACGCCCTGGCCGCTCAGGAGCAGGGATTTGCTCAAAGGGGCTTTGCGCTTGATCTCTCGGAGTACGAAACCTATGAAGGGATCCTCCCGGATCGAAACGACGGCGTCAACGCCTGGATTACCGTCATGCGGGGCTGCGACAACTTTTGTTCGTTCTGCGTCGTCCCCTATACGAGGGGACGAGAGCGGTCGCGCGATCCGGAGTCCATCCTGACCGAGGCGCGCGATGCGGCGGCCCGCGGCTTCACCCAGATCACCCTGCTGGGACAAAACGTCAATTCCTACCGGCACGGAAACTGGGATTTCGCCAGACTGATCGGCGCAGTGGCGGATACTCCGGGCATTCATCGCGTTCGTTTCACCTCCCCCCACCCCAAGGACTTTCCCCCGGCGTTGCTTCAGGCCATCGCCAGCCATCCGAAGATTTGCAAACACATTCACCTTCCGCTTCAATCAGGAAGCGACCGTATTCTGGAACTGATGGGCCGAACATACTCGGCCGGGGAGTATTTGGCGCTCGTGGAGCGAATAAGAACGCTCATTCCCGATGTCACCCTCACGACGGATATCATTTGCGGATTTTGTTCGGAGTCGGACGACGACTTTCGAGAGACCCAACGGGTGGTGGAACAGGTTCGATTCGAGTCTGCCTACATCTTCAAGTATTCCGAGCGTAAACACACCATTGCGGCCAGAAAATACCAGGACGATGTTCCCGATCAGGTCAAAGGGGCCCGGGTGGCGACGTTGGTGGACATCCAGCGGCGGATCAGCCTTGAGCGCAACCGCCGGTACATCGGAAAACAGGTCGACGTGCTGGTGGAGCGGGATGCCACCAAATCTCCCACCCAAGGAATGGGAAGAACGGATGGGAACATCACCGTCGTGTGGGAAAAGGGAACCGACCCTTTTGAGCCCGGCACATTGATCACCAAAGACATCTTCGACGCTTCCGCGGCTACGCTCTACGGAAAGTAACACCTTCCCGTCTTATCCCAGTCGGTTCGGGGCATTCCAACCCCCTCGATTATGATCAGGCCTTAACGATCATTTTCTGTACCGATCGCCCTTCGCTTATGGACAATTTTGTTCTCCCAATCTGCCTCTTCTGTTCTCTTTTCACTCTCCACGCTTCATACGGTTCCCTCTTTTGACCGTCACATTATTGACGGTTTCACATCCCCTAAATCCAGGGGATTGACGCGCACTTTTTATCATTCCCCTCTCATCGTCCGTATGCCTCGACAGATAAACGGGCGAAACAGCCCACCCGACCGATACGCTTATTTGAGCAAGGCTTTTAGAGCAATAGTTCTAGCCGGCGGCATCGCCGACGACCGCGTCGGTATAACATTTGCTGGGCTTCTTACATCCGGACTTCTTGGGGGACTCAAGAGATGCCCGATTTTTCCGTAATGATTGGGGGATGCTTAAAAAGCGGATCTCTTTTTTATTCTTCGCAAGGAGCTTGTCGGAATGTCGGTCGAATCGATCATTTCACTTGGTGTGTTGGGGTGGCTTGCGCTGGGTATGATTCTTATGGGTTTAGGCATTTGGTAGGTTGCTCGTGACGCTCATGCCTGTTTGGTCGAACGTTCCCGCGTGCTCTGTCGCCGGATTGTCACTGTTCTTCATTTTACTGGCGACCGGGTGCTCCGCTCTCTTCGTCGGTTACGGAGAACCAGTCACCCACAAGAGCACCAAGGGGACGGTCTATCTCAAGCCGATCATCGACCGATCGTTTATTGTCGATCATCCGGCAACCATCGATAAGGCGACGCTTTTGACCGCCATCCAAGGCCTCATGGCCGAAGACATGACCGATTCATCCGCGAATATGCCCGTAGACGGCGGCAAGCCGATGAGAGTATTCAGCGATGAGGACGCCGAGTTTCTAGCTCCCCTGCTGGCCGACGGTTTATCGCGAGCGAAACCGAATCAACTGGTCGGTTTCACGGTGTCCTCATCGGCAGGGTCAGGCGCTGAACCCGCTGCGGGCATCATCTATTGGTACCATGATTCCCTCCACATCACCGTTTCAACCACGGGCGGGAGGAGATTATTGGGATTCCGGCCGCGCATGGCGGCCCGAGTTGAAAGGGCGCCGGCCTACACGACGAATTGGACGCCTGGAACCCAGACGGCGGTGATCAATCTCCGGCATCTTGTCGGCAACACCCCGCACGGAACATCAGTTCACCTCCAACAACTCAGGCTGCAGTAACACCACCTCTCGAGACAGGGGCTGCTTGAAATTCATGCGGCAATAACAGGCGTAAGTCACATAGGTATCCTGCAAACAATAGCGGGCAAGCTCCGGCCCTTGCCCCTTTTCCCACATCTCGGCCACCTGCTCTCCGCTCCCCGACTTGGTTTCGACCTGTAAGGCGCGGGCCAGCACGTCCAACTTGATCCATCCTCTCGTATCCCAGTTGCTCCATATCGCCATAGTGTCGTAGATCGGTTCCGTCCGGAATTTGGCCAAATTGATCTCCATGCTCGGCTTGACTTGATGGATGATCGATCGTTTCTTGAGGAAGGGAAAATCGAATCCCAGGCCGTTGTGCGTGATAAACAGCGAGGGCCGAATCTGAGCGAGGCGCGCCCAAAACCGGCGGAGCAATTCCCGCTCGTTTTGACCGTACCAGGCGACGGCGCCCCTGGCCTCCATCTGATCGGAGAACTCCAACAATCCGATGCACACCACCCGGCTGAAGGTGCCGTCGAACGCCGACTTGGCGTACAGTTCGTCCTCCACCCTTCGTCGCTCCTCGGCGGCCCCCGCCGTAAAAAGATCGCCGCTCGGTTCAAACCCGAAGTCCTCCTGGCTTTGCGGGGGCTTTCCTATGATGCGAGCCCATTCCTCGCGAGGGGCCTGAACGGTTTCAATGTCGAGCACGATCTTCATCGCCCACCCCTTCCTTCCTCGTCGTCGCACTGCAGGGCCTTGACGATCGGGCGGTCGGCCGGGGGGAACTCAAACGCGGCCAATTCGTCGGGTCGCACCCATCGAATCTCCTCGCACTCTATGGCCGCCGGCTCTCCCTCTTCGATGGCGCAGCGGAAAAAATGCAGCTCCACGACTCTTTCAGGATAGTCGTGCCTGATGATTTGATACGGGATCGGCACGTCGATTCGGATTCCCAATTCTTCAAACAGTTCCCGTTGCAGACATTCCGTCAACGATTCGCCCGCCTCTCGCTTGCCGCCCGGAAATTCCCAAAACCCGGCCAGATGGGTGCCGGACTTCCGCCGGGCAATCAAATATCGCCCGTTTCGGCGGATGAGCCCGGCCGCCACCTCGATCATCTTCATAGTCGGTTCTCAATCTCTGGAGGTCCCGGAGCCGAACGGATACGTCTTACAGAACGACTTCATCGGGCAAAGCAGGCAATAGGGATCGCGGGCCGTGCAGACCATCGCCCCGAAATCCATGATGGCCTGGTTGAAATCATAGCCCTTACCCCGGGGAATCAGGGCTTCGGACAACTCCCACAATTTCGACTTCTGCGCCTTGGGATCCCCCTCGGCCACAAACACCCGATGAAGCACCCGACTGACGTTTGTGTCCAGGATCGGCGCGTCCAGGTTGAACGCGAACGAGCGGATCGCGCCGGCGGTATACCGCCCGATGCCCTTGAAAGACAGCAGCGCCTCCGCGTCGGAAGGCAACTTTCCTCCATACTTTTCAACCGTCTCACACGCGATACTGTGCAACCGCTCCGGCCGAACATTGTACCCCAGCGGGTACCAGGTCTTTTTCACGTCTGACACCGGCGCTTCCGCCAGATCCTCCAAACTCGGATAACGCTCCAAAAATTCATGATATTTGGGGATGACGCGATCCACCTGCGTTTGCTGCAACATCACTTCGGACACGAGGATGTGGTAGGGGTCCGACGTTTTTCGCCACGGCAGATCGCGACCATGTTCCCGATACCATTTTAGGAGACGCTGCTGAAACCGGCGCTTGGTTGACGAGTCGAGAACCGTCCCATAGCCGCGATTTCCCTTCTTCGATCGATTTTTCGGAATTCTCCGTCGAGCCCTCACCTCTTCACACCTCCAGACAAGGCGGCATTGCAACCCGGCATTCTAGGGACCGGGGTTTTCAAAATCAAACCATCGACCTGTTCAACGGCCCTTTCTCGTGGTATGGTGTAACACGGCATAGAAATTGAGGGTCGAGGCTCCCAACCTCATGAGAAAAAATCCGCAGGCGGCGCTCACAATAGGCTGGATCGCGATACTTTTGTTGATACCGGGCCGATCTTCCTCCGCCGAATCCCTCTCGGTGCCGTGGGAATGTTCCTCCTACACAGGGGCGGCCCAGACCAGATGCGTCAATACATTGAGTGAGCTTCAGCGTGAAAAGATCGCGCAGCTTGAAGATCAACTGCGCGCGCAACAAACCACCGTAAACCGACTCAAGGCGCAAATAGATCGGCAGGAGGCCGCCACGGAAGCCTTGCAACGACAGGTTGCCGGTCGTCCCGCCATCCAATTTGCTCCCATTCTCTATCCGCCCTTTCCGGTTGTGACCTTCCAGCCCCGTGCGGGATTCTGGCTCTCTCTTGGCCATTCATGGGCCTTTGGTCCGCCCTATCCCTACAGGCCCTGGTGGGGCCCTCGATACTATCGTTCGTGGTACTGGCTCCGCTAACATAACCGGCCCGTCCCATCCTCGCCTCGTCGGCAAGCGCACCACCTACTTGATTTCCCTCCTCCAACGCCGGCAGAGATCTCCGTTTTGATTGACAGGATCGTAAAGAGCCCATAGCCTGCCCCAAGAAAGTCCGCACCGGCGACAACGTGAGCTCTTCCACGCCGTCTGAAAAGAGTGTCGAGCGCCTCAAATGATGGTTCGTAGGCATCAACGGTTTCCCGTCGCGATTCCCGTCACCCTTGTGCATGCCCAGAGGGAGAGGCTTCGCTACACCGGAACGGTCAAAGATCTGTCTCAACGAGGGTGCCGGATCGAAAGCGTCATCCGCCCATTTACCGGCATGCAGGTGGAACTGCACCTCCAGCCGCCCGGCGAATCTGCGCCGATCATGATCGGGAACGCAGCGGTTCGATGGACGGGAAGTTGCGGGATCGGCTTGGAATTTCTCACCGTGGCGCCGTCCCAGCAAGAACGGCTGAACCGGCTTCTTGAACGATTCTCAAGCCCCTGGAAAGACCCTCCGCCCGGTTGACGCCGTTCGTGTTCCTACTGGGGAAGGCGGTCTTGAAGGCTGGCAAGATGTAATTGAAATCGTCCGCTCGCCGCGTCCTCGACATAGCGCCGAAGAGTTTCGCGCACCACCGGGAAGGCGATCTGCTCCCACGGAATCTCGGCCAGGGGGAAAAGCCGCACTTCCAAACTCTCCGCTCCCGGCTCGCAAGAAGGCGTCAACATGCGCCCGCGAAAGACCAGATAGACCTGCCCGATGTGGGGAAGGCTGAGGACCGCGTACAGTCCGGTGATCTTGACGTCCGCCTGCGCCTCTTCCTTGGTCTCTCGAACCGCGGCTTCCTCGGTGCTTTCCCCCAATTCCATGAAGCCGGCCGGAAACGTCCACAACCCAAGTCGAGGTTCGATGGCGCGGCGGCACAAAAGAATGCGATCTTCCCACTCGGGAATGCACCCGGCCACGATTTTAGGGTTGTGGTAATGAATCTGTTCGCACTGGTTGCACACGTGCCGGGGCAGGTTGTCTCCCGGAGGAATCTTTTGAACGACCGGAGCCCCGCAGTGACTACAATAGTTCATAAGTTTGAAGACAGAAACGAACCTGCGTCCCATGAGAGCGACCGGCCGTGGGCGAGGCGAACCGATCAGCCCGACCAGACTAACGAACGATCCAGCCGCAAACAGAAAACTTTCCAACCGCCCCTCGGACGATGGATAGCACAAACCCAGCCTGCTTTGCACTCACGCGCGCGGCCTCACCCCTTTTCCCCTCTCCTTCCCGACTCATTGCCCGTTGCCTATCAGACGCTCCGTCTCTTGACTTCCCACCTAATGAACCTATCACTGTTGATAGAATAACCAGAGGGAGAGACCGAGTCGGCCTCTCGGTACGTGATAAAAGGATGAATCCCATGGAAAACAACGTCTTCACGATTCTGCCTGTACTCCCGATCAAACGGACGGTCCTCTTTCCCGGCGTCATGATGCCGCTGACCGTCGGACGCGAACGTTCGGTCGCGGCGGTTCACGCGGCGATGAAGACCGAGGATAAAACCATCGTGATCGTCGCCCAGCGCCACCCCCAGACTGAAGAGCCCGGCTTGGCCGATCTCTATACCATCGGCACGAAAGCGATCATCAAACAGATCGGTCAGTCTTCAGAAGGCGCCCTTCATGTCTTGGTGCAAGGATTGGATCGCGTCGTCCTGATCAAAGAAGAGCACAAGACGCCGTACCTCAAGGTGCGGGCGCGGTTGCTCGATCCTCCGTCCGACTCGACGGCGACCGAAGTTCAGGCCCTCCATCGCGCGATCAAGGAACTGCTGTCCGAACTCTCGCGATCGATTCAATCTCCGGGCATCCAAGAGATCAGCGCCGCCTTGGTCGACGAAGCCGATCCGGTCGCCTTGGCCTATCGCATCACATCCCTGGTCAATTTGACAGTGGCGGAAGAGCAAACGCTGCTTGAGTGCTCCTCCGCAGTCGACTTGCTCCGCGGCCTTTACGCCGCGCTCTCGAAGGAGATCCAAATTCTCCAGCTTCGCGACAAAATCGCCAACGACGCCCAGAAGAAAATATCCAAAAGCCAGCGGGAATATATCCTGCGCGAACAGCTCAAGGCGATCCAGCAGGAACTCGGCGAAAGCGAGGGCGAAGACGGCGAGATCTCCGCCCTCAAAAAGCAGGTGTCGGAAGCCGATCTTCCCGATCACGTGCGCAAGGAAGTCGAACGCGAGTTGAATCGCTTGGCCAAGGTCCCGCCCTCCTCGCCGGACCATCAAGTCCTGCGGGCCTATTTGGAACTCGTGCTCGAACTGCCTTGGACGAAGGCGTCCGATGAACGTTTCGACCTCTCACGGGTCAGAGCGGTATTGGAAGAAGACCATTACGGCATCAAGGAAGTCAAAGACCGCATTGTCGAACATCTGGCCGTCCTCAAGCTGAACCCTTCGGCGAAGGCCCCCATTCTCTGCTTGGTCGGCCCTCCGGGCGTCGGAAAGACCAGTTTGGGCCAGTCGATCGCGCGGGCCATGGGACGGGCCTTCGAGCGATTCAGCTTGGGCGGCGTCCATGATGAAGCGGAGCTGCGAGGCCATCGCCGCACCTATGTCGGAGCCCTGCCGGGCCGCATCATCCAAGCCGTCCGTCGAGCCGGCGTCAACAACCCCGTGTTGATGCTCGACGAGGTGGATAAACTCGGGCGCGATTTCCGCGGCGATCCTGCGTCCGCCCTGCTGGAAATTCTGGACCCGGCGCAGAACCATACATTCCGCGACCACTATCTGGATCTCCCCTTCGATTTATCGAAGGTCTTTTTCATTACGACGGCCAATACGCTTGACACGATCAGCCAGCCGTTGCTCGACCGCATGGAAGTCATCCGCCTGCAAGGCTACAGCGAGCGTGAAAAGGCGGAAATCGCCCGCCGGTATCTGTGGCCTCGCCGGCTGAAGGAAGCCGGCATCGAGCCGCACCAGGCCGTCTTGTCGGACGAAGTGCTCAATCTGATCATCACCCGGTACACGAGAGAAGCGGGCGTGCGTCAGCTTGAACAGATGTTGGGCCGGCTGACGAGAAAAATCGCGTTGGCCTTCGCCGAACTGCCGGAAGGTCGGGAGCGAACGCCCGTCGTCATCCAAGCTGACGCGCTGGGGGATTGGCTCGGCGCCGAACGGTTCATCCCGGAAGAAGCGCGAAAAAATTTGCCGCCCGGCGTGGCGACAGGGTTGGCCTGGACTCCCACGGGCGGCGACGTCCTCTACGTCGAATCAACGCTCTTGCCGGGCAACCATGATTTGACGCTGACCGGCCAACTGGGCGACGTCATGCAGGAGTCGGCTCGAGCGGCACGGAGCTACCTCTGGTCTCACGCCGAAAGCATGGGACTCGACATCTCCCGCTTCAAGCGCAACGGCATCCACATCCATGTGCCGTCCGGCTCCATTCCCAAAGACGGACCGTCGGCCGGTGTGACGATGGTCACGGCCCTGGCCTCGGCCTACGTCGGAAAAGCCGTCAGGAGCGACACGGCCATGACGGGCGAAATCAGCTTGAGTGGCTTGGTCCTGCCGGTCGGCGGCATCAAAGAAAAGGTGTTGGCGGCGCATCGCGCCGGCATCACGCGCGTCATTCTGCCGAAGGCGAACGAGAAGGATTTGAAGGAAGTCCCGGTGGAGGTTCGTGATGAGCTGACCTTCATCCTGGTCGAACGGATCGAAGAGGTTCTTCGCGCGGCGTTCGATCAAGAATCGCCCGCGCACGAAGACACCGAGGAACCGGCCGCCTCGGCGATCGCCTCACGGTAAGCTCGGAAAGAACGGTGGGGCGAGCATGTTCCGAACGGTTCACCGGCCGCTGCGCGCCTCACCCCTGTTCCTTGAAACCAGCGCGCGGTGAATTCTCCGACGGCGCCGGTGAGGGCATGCCTCCGACAATCTCCCGATAATACGATTCGAGCGCATGGGCATGGGCCGGATCGAATACGACCAATTGTCGCTGATCGAAGGTGTTGGCACAGTAAAGATAGGCAAGCCCGTTCGCGATACCCAGCTCCACGTGCAGCTCCCGACCATCCGGCTCCCGGAAGGTCACCTCTTTAGTGACGATACGGTCGATCAGCCGTTCCCACGCCGCTTGCGCCGACGGCCGGTGATTTTCGTACAGGGGAGCATCGATGTTGCGCGACGACTTGTCGGCGTAGACTGGATCGAAAGGCAGACCGTCATCGGGCTCCGGCGACTCGTCCCATTCCAGTGAAGGCTCGACTCCTTTCCTCACGTGATAGAGGGGACCGTCGTCCGTCGCGTCTTCAAAAATCCGGTAGCCGATCGGCTCCGGCTTCTCGATCAAATGCAATCCCCTGGCCGCCATGGCCCGTTGGAACGGCACCCTTCTGGCGAGCTGTCTGGTCTTTTCAAGCGCGATCATCCGCCCTTGTCGCGTCAAGATCGAAGCAAGTCGGTCAAGCCTGGCTCCCATGCCGGTGCGACGCTCGAACATCGCCTGTTGACCGGCGTCCCGTGTCCTTTCAAACGTCCGCCAGCTCGCGCTCGGAAGACCGGGGTCTCGCTCGTGTTGAACCAACGCGTGGGTGGACAGGATCAGGTCATAGGCTTCGGAGGGCCCATTGCGATCGGCGCCGACGTCCAGACACTCAAACCGGACGTTGCTCAAACCCAGCTCGTCGGCCTTCTGCCGCGCGGCCATGATCGAAGCGTGCGAACGGTCGATTCCGACGAAACGACGATCGGAAAACAGACGGGCGTAGAACGTCGTGAGAATCCCCACTCCGCAACCGAAATCGAGGATGCGGGCGGCGTCTCCGATACGGGACGCCACGGACAACCCCGCGGATTCATAATAGTCATACCGTTGGCTGTGGAGGACGGAAAGGAGGCCTGGCTGAGCCGAGAGATCGTAAAAGGCGACGTCGGCATGCGCCTCGCCGCTTCGTCTTCGTTCGGCTTGTTCGGCGAATCGTTCAAGAGTTTCGGCGGCTACCAGTCGTTGCTGCCAGGCAAGGTACTCGCGGGCCGTCGCCCATCGCTTGAGCCCCCACTGCCCAAGATGGTCGTGAAGCGCCTTCCGTATCTCGTCGTTTTTTTCATCCGTCACGAATTTGCCTCGACGGACGGCGATGCGACGGACGCCCGATGGACGTCATGCCCGTTTCAACATAATGGCGTCGAAGTAGGTGTCCGGAACCGGATGGGGCGCTCGCAATTGGCCCGTTCCGAAGGCGACGTATTTCTCGCAAGTCAACTGCTCCAACCCGATCGGCCCCTTGGCGTGCAGGCGCGCCGTGCCGAGGCCGATATCGGTACCAAAACCGAACCCCTCTCCCGCGTGCAGCCGGGAGGAGGCGTTGACCAACACGGCCCCGGCGTCGACCTCTCGCGTGAACCGCATCGCCGACTCATAGCGATCCGTCGCGATCACCGCCGTGAGACAAGGGCCGTGGCCGGCAATGTGGGCGATCGCTTCATCTAGTCCCTCCACCATCTTCACGGCCAAGATCGGCCCGAGAAACTGCGTCCGCCAATCGGCCTCCGTCGCCGGCACGATCGCCGTGTGACCCGTCATCGCCATCTGCCCCATCAGGGCGATGGTTTTTGGACAACCCCGCACCTCGACCTTGAATTGTTCGAGCAATCGGTTGATCAGCGGAGGCAAGAATTGCCGCCCGACGATCTGTTCGACCAACAACGTATCGAGCGAATTGGCGGCGGCCGCCCGTTGGACTTTGGAGTTAATGACCACGTTTTGCGCCAGCGGAAGGTCGACTTCCCCGTCGACATAGAGGTGCGTCAATCCTCCGTCATGACACAACACCGGCACCTTGGCCTGTTCCATCACGACCTTGCGAAGCCCCATCCCTCCACGCACAATCAGGGCGTCAAGGTTTTTGCCGGACCGCATCAGTTCGAGGGCCATCTCCTTGTCCGGGCGGTCGATCACGATCCACGAGCCGGCGGCGAGTCCGCTCCGTTCCGCCGCGCGGCGCAACGTCGTTTCCAAAGCCCGATGCGTTTCCTTCCACTCGGGGGCGCCTCGAAAAACACAGAGGTTGCCGGACTTGAGGCACAGCGCGATCGATTCGACCGTTACCAGCGGATTCATCTCCGAGATGACGCCGATCACCCCGATCGGAACGCGAACCCGCTCGACCTGCAGCCCATCCGGCCTTTCCCACCTGCCGGTGACGGCGCCGACGGGATCGGGCAAGTCGGCGACGACGCGAAGCCGATCGGCCATCTCCTTGACGGATTCGGCCGTCAGACGCACGCGCGCAACCAATTCCTTCATTCGGTCCTTCCCGACATCGCCCTCGTACGACGCACCGAGAGCGTCGACATCCCGCTCATTGGCGGCAAGTATCGCCTGCTCGTCGGCTTCCAGTGCATCGGCCATCGCTCGCAGCGCCGAATCTTTGACGGCCGCCGACATCAAGGCCAATCGCCTTGCGTGACTCTGGCTTTCCTTCAGCAATTTCTCGACGTACAATTTGGCAGGAACTTCCGGCATTGAGACTCCTCTCGACCTCCGTAACGGCGGAGGGTTGATACTTGCTCGCCGCGTAAACGGCGGCAGACTATACCATGCGATTTTTTTGTCGGTAAAGCCGACGGATCCGGCTTACGCCTTGGCCGCACGTCCGTTTTTCATGCCGGTTCAAAGGAGATGAGAGTCCGCCGCAGTGCCCATGATTCGCCCTCTACCCCTTCGAGGCCTGGTCGGCGGTTGCTTGCGTCAACAGGGCACGGGCTTGGGATTCGAGGAAATGGGCTCGACGGCGCAACGCCGTGGCGCAGTTGAGCATGACCTGCGCCGTTTGCGGATGCCGTTCTCCCAATGTTTGACTCAGGACCATGAATGCGCGCTCGAAGGCCGTTTGGGCTTCCTCCAATCGATCGGCATCGAGCAACAGCCCGCCGAGATTGTTATGAACCACGGCGACCTGGGCATGCGTGGGCCCAAGCGTCTTTTCCAGCAAATCCAACGCCCGTCGATAGAGCGGCTCGGCCTGCTCACGCTTTCCCGTAGCCCGATGAAGCTCGGCCAGATTGTTCAGCACCGGGGCGAGTTGAACCGTCGAACCGCCCGTCGACCGTTCCAGAATCGCAATGGCCTGCTCGAACGACGCCGTAGCCTGATCGGTCTTTCCCTGAGTGCGATACAGTTCGCCGAGATTGTTTAAGATCGTGGCGCGCAAAGGAACGGCGGCCGGATCCTCGTGAGAGCAGGCGGCAAGGGCGTCGGCAAAGTACTTCGCCGCAAGAGCGTACTTTTTCTGAGCGTGAAACAGTCCTGCCAAGTTGTTGCGCAGGGCCACGGCCGTGCCCGGCGCGCCATGTTTCACCAATCGCAGGGCCGCGCGCCAGCACTTCTCGGCTTCACCGTAGCGCCCGGCTTCATAGGCGAGCTTCCCCTCTTGGCTCAACCGTTTGAGCCGCTCAGCAGGGGATTCCCTCTTCATCCGCGTTTGACCGGACGATCGGCGTCCGGCGTTTCGGCGATGCTCGTGCCGCGCAGGTTGAACTTAAGCTCATGGAGCGACGCCGGATCGACCGCGCCCGGCTCCGGCAACAAGAGGACGGTCTGATTGCCCAGCTTACCCGTGGCGACCTTCAAGGTGAGATTGACATCGCGCAGTTCGAGAGTACGAGACAGTTTCATGCCGCCGATGAACTTATCGAACAGCGCCGCCGCTTCCTCGGGCGACACCGGATTCAGCGGCGTTCGCTCCACCTGACGGGTGAGGCGCGCGATTTCGGCGGTCATTTTTTTGTTGGAAGCCGTCAGTTCCTCTATTTTGTTTTGAAGTTCCGTCGCGGTTCTTTTTGCGACTTCTGCCTCTTTCAACGCCTTGTCGCGAGCGGCGATCGACTGGGCGTTGGTCTTTTCGAGCGCCGCCGCCAGTTTCTGGGCTTCCTGCAACTCTTCTCCGAGCTTCCGATTTTCAGCGATCAACGCTTGGAGTCGGTCATCGGTCGTCGGCCCGAACGGTGAGCCGGACGGAGAACCGGCTGACGCGGGGCCGTTCTTGGAGGTCTTGGAGGCTTTGGAGGGGCTCATTGGGGCTTCCCGTCTTCCACCTGAACGCGTCGCAGCACGGAACCGGACGGCTCGACCACGTCCACCAACCAGCGGCCCGCCTCCGGCACGAACGTGGTCGTGACCCGGAGATCGCCGAAGATCTTGGCAAGACGCGCGATATCCGGACGCTTGATGATCTCCTCGCGCACGTCGGAGGGAGTCCGTTGCGGCTGACGAACGTCCTCATCGGCCACCGCCACGATCTTCGCGCGAAGCGTGGAAAAGGCGGCGGACGGCATATCAGCGGAAGCCCGGCCGACCGGCCTCACCAGGGCGCTTCCCTGTTTTTCCTCAAACAGAATCTTGACTTCCAGATCGGTCTCGCTGATGGAAAGAGTGGTGGGCAATCCCGCCGATCCCGGAGGTCGTTCCTGGCTCTGCTTGTTGAGACGTATCTGCGCCGCATGGATCGCCTGTCCCAACTCGCCGAGCAGATCTTCGACTGTAATCTCACCCGCCATCGGCATCCTCCATTCTCTTTCTTCTTTAGGCGCCGCCTCCTTCGCGCCGGTCTTCGACGTCGCGCGCCGGCCCGAGCAACGGCGGCGCCGGCACAGGAACCAATTTGGCGGACATCTTCGAGGAGATTTTCACGTCACGATTCAGCTTGCGCTCGGTCCGCAACGACCTGGTGCTGGCAAACAGCATCTTGGCCGGCGCGCGGCCGCTTCCCGTCGTGGTGGTTTCCTCGACGACCTTGAGATCCATGGTGACTTCCACGGTGGCTTCCGAGAATGAATAGAACGTCGGCTGAAGGCCCAGATCGAGCAGGCTGACCTCCATCGGCTCGGCCTGCTCGAATCGCACGGAGCCGTCTTTTTCAATGATCTGCCGAATGGCCGGAATGAATTTTACTTTCGTTTTTGCCAGCTCGGCGGCGACCTGTGCCGACGACAGGTCCAATTTCGCCTGCCCCTCGGCGACGGCTTCCGCCAGTTGCGTGATGAGGTCGGCCAGCGAGGCTCCCGCCAGCTCCTGCCCTCCGTTCGCGTCGCGCGGGGTCAGACGAATCGACATTACACACCTCCGCCCTGACGATTATCGACCACGGTCACTTCCGGCGCAATGCGCGGGGGAGGCGGCACCGGAGTCAGCCTCGTGAACAGGCGAGCCGTGCCCCTGACCTCTTTGCCGTATTTGCGGTTATGCGCCACATCCACCTTTACGGAAGCGCTCCAGACGGCGAAGCCCACCTTGGCCTGCGCCGCGATCTTCACGTTGGTTTCACGGCTTGTGGTGGTCTTAATATCCATGGTGACTTCGATCGTCGCCTCAGTGAACTGATAGAACGTCGGCAGCAGACCGATCTGTAGCAATGAGACGTCCACGGGAGGCGACTGCGAGAAACTGACAGTCCCGTCGGCGGCGATGGTCTGTGTGACGTTCAGCACGATCGGTACGGTTGTCTCGGCCAACAGTTTCGCCGTCGCCACCGATGCTTCGTCCAACGCCGTTTGCCCAGCGGCGATGCCGAGGGCCAATTTGGTGACCATTTCCGGAAACGGGGTATCCAGCAACTCCTGACCTACACTGGGCATAGGCACCTCCTTCTTTCGGTCGGTTTATCCGCGATCGGATTTTGCTCCCTCGACCGCGCGCCGGAACAGCTCCAGCCGGCGTTGGTCAATCGACACTCCCCTGACGAAATGAAATCCCGGCGCCTTTTCAAGGCTCATGGCCGGTGAAAAAGGCAGTTCCGCCAACATCCAACCGGACGCACTCAAAACAATCTTTCCCCCCATGGCTTTCACCCGGCCCGGGATCGTCTGATTGGATGGGTCGTATCTCACAAGGAAAAGCTGCCGGTCCGAACTTTCCGCCCGCTTCAGCGTGATACTGGCGCCGAAGTGTCGCGCCACGTAAGAGTCTCGGGTCATCATCATGCCGTTTCTTCGACGAGAGGACTCCGTCTTAACACGTATACCAAGACGAAGCAATAGGAGTTTTGGTGCTCTTGCTGTTTCAGTGCATGGGCCCGTCCTCCATTCCGCTTGACGGACAACCTGCACGACTGGGATAGTGAGCCGGTTTCGCCACAGATACGAAACAGTGACGAATGGCGCAGTCCGAGCTCTTGTCACCTCACCGGTGTCCCATCGTCAACAAGAAGGAGGCCTTATGGATTCGGATTTGATCAAACAGCTCGGGCCGTTGGCGCCGCTGGCCGGTATATGGGAGGGAGACAAGGGCGGGGACGTGGCGCCGGGAGACGATCGCGGGACGGAACGGAATGTTTTTCGCGAACGGATCACCTTTGAGCCGATCGGGCCGATACGCAATCATGAACAAGTCTTGTACGGATTACGCTATGCCACGGTAGCGCGGCGGATCGGGGAAACCGATCCCTTTCATGAAGAAGTCGGCTACTGGCTCTGGGACCCAGGGGAACGACAAGTGTTGCGCTGCTTCATCGTGCCGCGCGGAGTGGCGCTGATCGCCGGCGGCACGGCCGAGCCCACGGCCACGACCTTTACCCTGCTGGCCGAGGCCGGATCGGACACCTATGGCATTTGTTCAAACCGGTTCCTCGCCAAGGAGTTCAAGACCGTGCGGTACGAGTTGGTCGTGACGATCATGGACCGCAACCACTTTCACTATCGGGAGGACACGCAGCTTCTCATGCCCGGCCGCCCTGAGCTGTTTCATCACACGGATGAAAACACGCTTTTGAAGGTGGAGGGATAGAAAAATCTTGTTCGTCATCCTTTTCTTTACAGAAAGCTCGCTCTTCTAGCCTGAGCTCTCCAGGAAGAACATCCCCCAAGCCATCGACATGCATAGATGAACATTTGACACCCCACAATTGATTTGCTAAGTGTAAACCATTGGATTTTGATGCCTCTGTCTCATTACTGAGGTTGCAGTGTTTCATATGGATATTTTAGGGATTGTCAGCTTCATTCTCACAATACTTTCAACGGCTATTGCCTTTTGGAAACATCACCGTGCAGATGATGCCGAAAAGCAATTCACAGAAAGTATCATCCAAAAGCTACCGCATCAGATTGCAGAACAGTTACTACATCGCTTTACTTTACAAAATAGGGATTTGACACCCAGTCAACCAAGTTCTAACACTCGATTCAGCATCTCATATGCTGACATAAATGGCGATGGAATGGATGAGCTTTTGGTCCAATATCCTGGCGGTGTCCACGGTTCGGTTCTTGATGTTTTCGGATGGAAGGACATGGAGTTTCGCCATCTTGGTGGCCTAGCCGTAGGCACTCCTGAAGGGTTTTGGGCTCAGGACTTCGACCATGACGGCCGCATCGAGATAGGCACAAAAGAAACCGATTGGTCCACCGACCTTCCCTATTGTTTGGCGCCACGGCTCTTGCAATGGTACCGATGGACCAATAACTCCTTTCAAAAGGTTCATGAGGTAAAAGACTACTCTTCTGCTGATTTGGCAGAAATAAAGGCCAAATTTCTTCAGGAACGACAAGAGGACCCACCTAACAGTATAGGAGAGACAAGATCTGCGTCCCATGCTTGTTGACCATTTTCTTGACGTTGATCCATAACTTTTCCCAAAGGGTTTTCTTCTATGCTTTGATAACCTGAAATCTCGTCCAAGGCACAATCATTGTGCATGATTCGACTTTGCATGGCTCATGCATAATCATAAATGGAGGGCTACAGGAATCCGCTCTCGTGTGCTGTACATGTCCAAACCTGAAATCATTGCTCTAACACTCTACAGGCAGTCGTGAGCGAAAATCTCAGTTCATATTGGGAGCAAGGAACCGCACGGAGTCAGTGTTTGCGGCGCTTACGGGAAGGAACTCCGACCAGCACCGTCTCCTCGTGGGCCACGGCGTCGGCCGCATAGCGAATGGCGGCGTGAATATCGGCCTTGGTCAGCCTGGGATAGGCATCGAGCAGATCCTCCTCGGTGGCCCCCTCGCCGAGCTTTCGGAGAATCAACTCAACGGGAATACGTGTGCCACGAATGACGGGTTTTCCCATCATCACTGTGGGATTCATCTCGATTCGACTCGTCGCCATGTTGGGCTCCTCATCGGAATGGGTTTGAGTATAACAAACGGCCTTGGCAAATCCCAACCAAGGATGCCGGCCCTTCCATCTACATCTTCTCCTTGCGTCTGGCCAACGTCAGCGCGAGCCACACCCAGAGAACCATCAACGGCACCAGGGCCCAGGCGATGTGGGTCGTCGCGGCTCCCAACGATTTCAAGCCGGTGACCAGCCAGGCGGTGGAGGCATCACCGCCCCGCGAGACGGCCGTGTCGATGAAGTTCTTGGCCTTGTATTTTTCTTCACGGCCGAGCACGGTAAACAACACTTCGCGCGACGGTTTGGAGAGGGCATATTCGCTCACCCTTCGCAGAACCGAAAAGACGACATAGACGGCCAGCGTCGGCCAGAGGGCGATTC
Source organism: Nitrospira sp. (assembly GCA_024331085.1). Taxonomy (GTDB): domain Bacteria; phylum Nitrospirota; class Nitrospiria; order Nitrospirales; family Nitrospiraceae; genus Nitrospira_D. The sequence goes on from JANDJG010000013.1 coordinate 41,638, forward strand.
CCAGAAATCCCGCGACGCTGATCGCCGGCAGACACACGAGGCCCGCGACCAGGCCGAATCGCCCGATCAGCCGGTTGGTGATGAAAAGCTGGGTCGTCCACGTCAACAGATTGGTCGTGAAATCGATCGTGGAAAAGAGCCTGGTCCTGGCTTCCGGCTGATCCAGATAGTCCGCCACGAGTCTGGTCTGCTCGAAGTAGAGAAACGTGGCCGTCATGGTCAGCAGCCCGATGTAGCCGCAAATGCCCAGGAGATAGGGCGACGACAGTGCGAGGCGCACGCCCGCCAACACGCCTCCCCTGAGCGGATCGCCTGGATGAGGCGGATGACGGGCTGCGCGTGCAGTCCCCCACCATTCAAGCCGGTCGATACAGACCAGACACACCCCCAGAAAACCGGCCGAGATCAGCATCAGCACCGGAACCGAAACAAAAAAGGTCAAGCCCGTCGTGAGGAGGGGACCGAGCAACGCGCCGCTGCTCCCGCCGGCGGCGATGACGCCGAACAGCCTCGTCCCCTGCTCCGGCGTAAACAGATCGTCCATGAAACTCCAAAACACCGATACGACGAACAGGTTGAACACCGACAGCCAGACGAAAAACCCACGGGCCACCCATTCCACCTGCCAATGACTCGACATCACGACGTAAAAGACCGCCAGATTGGTCATGAAGAACGTATAGATCGTCAGGAGCAGCCGATAGCGGGAACAGCGGGCGGACAGCCAGCCGAACAGCGGCGTCGCGAGCACCATCGTGACGAACGTCGCGCTCATCAGCCAGGGAAGATGCTTGATCCCCCCTTC
>JANDJG010000014.1:0-38905 GCA_024331085.1 Nitrospira sp.
ATCGGGCGCACGGGGCGGACAGTGTGTGAACAGTATCGGCATCTGCCGGGGGAACTTGACGGGTCGCGACGGGTGTGAAGGTCAAGATTTCAATACGATGACCGATAGAACATGGGGCGTCTTGCTTCCTGACGCGTTATACAACGGACTGACCGGGCGGCCATGAATAAACGGATTGCGGTGGATGAGCTTCGGCCGGGGATGCGCGTGGTCGCGATCGATCGCTCCTGGCTGGTGACGCCTTTTTTGAGCCACCGGCTGACGATCGCCTCGCGGGAGCAGGTCGAGCAATTGAAGGCGTGCGGGGTTCAAATCGTCGAGATCATCGCCGACGATGCGGGCGAGGAGGAGATCCGCCAAGATGAACACGATCGCTCGGCAAAGGAGGGCGGAGAGGCCGTCTCTTTAGGGTCGGCGGGGGATGTCACTCCCGAACCGGCCTCGTTTGACGAGGAATTGAAAACCGCCAAGGAGGTGTATCGGGCCGCCAAGGCCGTGATCCAAGGCGCCATGCAGGACGTGCGACTGGGGCGGGCGATCAACATGGAAGCGGTCGATCGAGTCGTCTCGGACATGGCGGAAAGCGTGTTGCGCAATCTCGACGCGTTGACCAGCCTCTCGCGACTCAAACGGTTCGACGAATACACGTTCTATCACTCGGTCAACACGTCGTTGCTCGCGATGTCGTTGGGGCGGGATCTGGGGTTCACGAAGAGCGAGCTGCATCAAATCGGCGTCGGGGCCCTGTTGCACGATATCGGCAAAACCAAGATTCCCAACGAGTTGCTCAACAAGCCGGGCCGTTTCGAGCCGGATGAAATGGAACTGATGAAACAACACGTCCTTCGCGGGGTGGAGATCCTGTCGAATTTGACCGGCTTGGCCGAGGCTCACGCGAAGCCGGCTCTGGAGCATCATGAACGGGTCGATGGAACCGGCTATCCCTTCGGTCGTTCAAAAGACGAGATCAGCCGGTTCGGCCTGATGGCATCCATCGTGGACATCTACGACGCCATCACCAGCGACCGTTGTTATCATCGAGGGAGGCCGCCTCATGACGCCCTTCAATATCTCTACCTGCTGTCCCTGAAAGGCCATCTTGATGCCGGGTTGGTCCAGCGGTTCATCCGCGTCGTCGGGGTGTTTCCGGTGGGGTCTCTCGTGGAGTTGAACACGGGAGAAGTGGCGGTGGTGAGGCGGGTCCATCGGGAGGCGCCGCTGGCTCCGCACGTCATCATTGTCAAAAGCGCAAGCAACGTCCTGCTCTCCAAGCCGATCGAATGTGATCTGCGGGAGGAGACGAAGGTTTCCGGACGGGCCATCCGGGCCGTGACGGGGCCGCATGATGTCGGGATCGATCCGAGCGTGTATCTCGACCGGGAGCCGATATGAAGAAACCGTCGGACAGCGGCCCTTCCTCTTCCAGCTTCCTGGCCGTCGGCCTGCCGGTGAAACTCTCCCTCGTCAGGGAGGGTCGCAAGGTCGTGCATGGCAGCACGTTGCTGGGATGGAAAGAGCCGGCTTGGTTGATCTGCGAATGGCCGTCCCAGCTTGATTGGGCGTCGGGCTTGGCGGAGAACACGCCCTGTACGCTGAGCTACTTGCGGGATGGAAAGCTCGTCGGTTGTCGAACGGAAATTCGCGGAGCCGTCGCGACACCGGTGCCGCTGCTGTTCCTGGCCTATCCTCGACAGGTCGAAGAAATGCATCTCCGGCAATATCCGAGAGTGTCGTCCAATGAGCCGGCCGTGGTCAGCCGTATCGCGAGTCGGGGCAAGGACAGAGGGGGGATCGCTCCGGCCGATCATGTCGGCGGTCTGGTGAAAGATTTGAGCATGGGAGGTTGCCGTCTCAGGCTGGAGCGGGTTCCCTCATGGATGAGGACCGGCTCGTCGATTCATTTGGAATTTGAATTGCCAGGGGTGGGGCACGTCACCAATTTGACGGGGATGGTCAAGAGCATCGACAAGGCAGAGGAAGGCGACGTGATCGGCGTCGAGTTCCAATTCGGCAGGATGGAATACATCGAGTATCGGGGGTGGGGCGGTTCGGTGAGGCAGGCGATCTGGCGATGGACACGTCAGAAGTCGGGAGAACCCGTTCTGTATTGACCGGTCTTGTTCTTGTCCTGCCTGGCCGATCCTTCCCTCTCCGACCGGCAAATTCTGCCACGGTGACCTTCACGCGCCAAAAATACTGGGTTTTTACGCAAAAACCGCTGGCACGCAGTTTGAAATTCCCCTTGTCGAGGAGGGCCTCATGAAAGCCGTCATTTTGGCCGGAGGAGTCGGCTCTCGATTGAGCGAGGAAACGGTCGGGCGCCCCAAGCCGATGGTGGAAATCGGCGGCAAGCCGATCCTCTGGCACATCATGAAGATCTATTCGGCCCATGGCATCAATGACTTCATTATTTGCCTCGGCTACAAGGGCACGATGATCAAGGACTACTTCGTGAATTATTCGCTGTATCGCTCGGATATCACCATCGATGTGGCCCACAACAAGATCGAGGTCCATCACAACCATGCCGAGCCATGGCGTGTGACGCTGGTGGATACGGGCGAACACACGATGACGGGGGGAAGGCTCAAGCGGGTGGCGCGATATATCGAAAGAGAAGAGAGTTTCTGTTTTACCTACGGTGACGGGGTGGCGGATGTCGATCTGACCGCGGAGATCGCCTTCCATCGGTCGCATCGCAGACTGGCGACCGTCTGCGCCGTGTTGCCACCTGGTCGGTTTGGCGCGTTGGAGTTGGCGCAAGGGAGGGTGGAGCGGTTTACGGAAAAACCCAGGGGCGATGGCGGCCTGATCAACGGCGGCTTTTTTGTGCTGTCGCCGAAGGTGATCGACTTTGTGGAACAGGACTCGACGGTGTGGGAAGGCCGGCCGTTGTATCGATTGGCTGCCATGGGAGAGTTGATGGCATTTGAGCATCGGGGCTTTTGGCATCCGATGGATACCATTCGAGACAAAAATCATCTGGAGGAACTCTGGCAATCGGGACGGGCGCCATGGAAGGTGTGGGAGTAGTTGTTCCTTCTGCCCGATTCTGGCAGGGCAAACGAGTGCTGGTCACCGGCCACACGGGGTTCAAAGGGAGCTGGCTGACACAGTGGCTGGCAAGGTTAGGCGCTTCTGTCGCGGGTGTGGCGTTGCCTCCTATGACCGAACCCAATTTGTTTACTCTCGCCAGGATCGACAAACTGCTCGATGGCTACTTCTGCGACATTCGATCGCGGGATTCCCTGTTCGGGATTATCAAGGCGGTTCAGCCTTCCATCGTCTTTCACCTGGCGGCCCAGCCGCTTGTGCGGGTGGGGTATCGGATGCCGGTCGAAACCGTTGAGACAAACGTGATGGGCACCACGTATCTGCTCGAGGCCTTGCGGGCCGTGGAGTCGGTTCGGGTGGCGGTCCTGGCAACCACGGACAAGGTCTATCGAAATGGCGAACATTCGCGTCCGTTCCGGGAAGATGATCCGCTGGGAGGCGATGACCCCTACAGCGCGAGCAAGGCGGCATCGGAGCTGATCATTGACTGTTATCGGCGATCGTTCTTCGATGAACGGGGCGTGGCGATTGCGACCGCCAGGGCCGGCAATGTGATTGGAGGAGGGGATTGGTCGGCCGATCGGCTGATTCCTGATGCCGTCAAGTCATGGAGCAAAGGAGAGGCCCTGTTCGTCCGGCGCCCCGCTGCGGTGCGGCCCTGGCAACATGTGCTGGAACCTCTCTGCGGGTATCTTCGTTTGGTGGAATTGCTGTGGGATACACCGGTTCTTTCCGGTCCCTATAACTTCGGTCCGGACAGCCGGTCGACGGTCGCCGTTCGCGGCGTGGTGGAGTTGGCCCGTGCCGCTTATGGCGGCGGCGAGATTGCCTGGGGAGACGGTTGCGAAGGGCCGTATGAAGCCGTGGCGATTGCGTTGGAGTCGGCGAAAGCGAAAAGCGTCCTCGGTGTTGTTCCGCGGTGGACGATCCAAACGGCGATCGAGCGGACGATGACCTGGTATCGCAGGCAGGCCGTCGGCGAGAACGCGCGCCGTTTGTGCGAGGAAGACATCGTCTCGTATGAGGAGCGATCCGCATGACGGCTGTGAACCTCGAAGCCCTGAGAGAAGACATTCTGCGGTTGGTCGAACGGTACGCCAACGAGGTGTTCAAGGAACGTCCGTTTGTTTCGGGGCTTTCACCGATTCCCGTTTCCGGAAAGGTGATCGGCACCAAAGAACTGGCAAATGCGGTGGACGCGGCGTTGGACGGCTGGTTGACGGTGGGACGGTTTAATGAGCAATTTGAAGAACGATTGGCGGCTGTCGTGGGGGCGAAACATGCGCTCACGACCAATTCCGGTTCATCGGCCAACCTGCTCGCCTTGTCCGCCCTGACATCACCGGAATGGGGAGCTCGGGCTCTCCGGCCTGGAGACGAGGTCATAACGGTAGCGGCAGGTTTTCCCACCACGGTGAATCCGATCCTTCAATGCGGCGCCGTGCCGGTGTTCGTCGATGTGATAGTGCCGACCTATAACGTCGATGTGACGCAACTGGAGCAGGCGGTATCGGAAAAAACCAAGGCGATCGTACTGGCCCATACGTTGGGCAATCCGTTCGATGTCGAGGGCGTGATGAGCGTGGCTCGCCGATACGGTTTATGGGTGATCGAAGATTGCTGCGATGCGCTGGGGTCCATCTATGATGGAAAGCCGGTGGGAACCTTTGGAGATATCGGCACCCTGAGCTTCTATCCGGCCCATCATATCACGACGGGCGAGGGCGGCGCCGTCGTGACGAACAATGCCAAGCTCAGACGTATCCTGGAATCGTTTCGGGACTGGGGGCGTGATTGTTATTGTCCGCCTGGTCGCGACAATACCTGCGGACGGCGCTACTGCTGGCAACGCGGGGAACTGCCCAGAGGATATGACCACAAGTACATCTATGCGCATGCCGGCTATAACCTCAAAATGACCGATTTCCAGGCCGCGGTGGGCCTGGCGCAATTGGAACGACTGCCCGACTTCATCGAGATACGAAAACGAAACTTTCATTATCTGAAAGAAGGATTGGCCGGCTTGGAAGAATGGCTCATGTTGCCGGAGGCCACGCCGCGATCCGATCCGTCTTGGTTTGGGTTTCCGATCCTGCTTCGTCCCGGCGCGCCGATCGCAAGAGTCGAACTGCTGGAGCATCTCGATCGCCACCGCATTGGGAGCCGGCTGCTCTTCGGGGGCAATCTCACACGTCAGCCATATATGCAGGGCCGTTCGTTTCGCGTGCAAGGCGAATTACAGGTGACGGATTCGATCATGCACCATGCGTTTTGGATCGGCGTGTACCCCGGCCTTGATCACGCCAAGCTGGATTTTGTCATCGAGACCATCACGCGAACCGTCAAGGAGAAACAGCGTTTATGCCTAGCTTGCTGATTAAAACATCCGATTCCGTCAAGCAATTATTTACGGTGACGCCCTCGACCATTCCCGACTGTGTCGAACTTCGGCCGCAGGTGCGGGAAGACCGGCGAGGTAGGTTCGTCAAAGTGTTCCATCAACACGTGTTCGAGTTGTTAGGGCTCTGTACCGACTATGCAGAGGAATACTATTCGGTTTCTCGAAGAGGTGTGATTCGGGGATTGCATTTTCAGGTTCCTCCGATGGATCACGACAAACTGATTTATTGTGTCAGTGGCACTATTCAGGATGCGGTGTTGGACATTCGTACCGGTTCTCCGACCTACGGCCGGTATGCGCTGTTCCACCTGTCGGCGGAAGAGGGAACCATGGTCTATGTCCCACGCGGTCTCGCTCACGGATTTTGCACACTCAGCGAATCTGCAATCGTGGTCTATAAAGTTTCAAGCGTCTATTCGCCGGAACACGATGGGGGGCTCTTGTGGAATTCAGTCGGCATTCCCTGGGAGATCCAGGAGCCTCTCTTATCGGAGCGCGATCAAGCGCACCCTCCGTTTCAGTCGTTCAAGAGCCCGTTTTTCTATAGAGAGGCGGCGTGAAAATCCTTGTGACAGGAGCAACCGGGTTTTTGGGATCGCACGTCGTGCCGGCGCTGCGGAAGCAAGGGCATGACGTGGGCTGTATTGCACGGATCGGCTCTGCCCTTAGTCGCTCCCACGAAGGCTGTTCCATCTGGCGTGTGGCGGACAACGGCCAAGGGCTCCATGCCACCGTGCGAGCCTTTGGACCGGATGTGGTCGTTCATTTAGCCGCGCACTACGTGCGCGACCATCGTGAAGAAGACATCAGCTCTCTGATCAAAGCCAATGTGGAATTCGGCACGCACCTGCTTGATGCGATGGCACAAGCGGGGTGTGACGCGCTCGTCTATACCGGAACGGCCTGGCAACACTATCGGGATCAAGACTACTGTCCAGTCAATCTCTACGCCGCGACCAAGCAGGCGGTTGCGACGATTGCCGAGTACTATCGCGACGCCGAAGGCCTGCGTCTTCTGGAGCTACATTTGTATGACAGTTATGGACCTGATGATCGAAGGCCAAAGCTATTTAACCGACTGTTAGCGGCGGCGGAAACAGGAGAAGAGCTCCCGATGTCCCAAGGGACTCAACGGCTGCACCTGGTGCATGTCGATGACGTCAGCAGGGGAGTGACGATGGCCTGCGAGCAGGTGGTGTCTTTCGAACCAGGCGAACGGCGCGTCTATCGACTTCCATCGGAGAGAGCCGTGACGTTGAGGGAGCTGGTTGACATGCTCAATGTTGCAAGCCCTTCGCGACCGATCAACGTGCGCTGGGGAGCGCGGCCTTTTCACCGCCGCGAAGTGTTCCAGCCGTGGGAAAGAGCGCCGGTCCTTCCCTTTTGGAAGGCGGAGGTTTCTTTGGAGACGGGACCGGAGGTGGTTCGCCACCTTCGCGCTGTCGGCAATCGGATCGGAGGGTAGGATGACCGAGCCGTTGGTCAGCCTCTGCATTCCCAATTACAACAATGAGCGATATCTGGACGTCTGCATCAGGAGCGCACTCTCCCAAACGTGGCCCAATATCGAGGTCGTCCTCGTGGATGACAGTTCGACCGACGGGTCGTTCTCACTGGCTCGTAAATACCGGGATCGGATTCGGCTATTTCGCAATGAGAAAAATCTCGGACAGCCGGCCAACACCAATCGCTGTGTCGAGCTGGCGAGAGGAGAATTCGTGGCGATCTTGCACGGCGACGACTATCTCCTGCCGACGTTTGTCGAGCGGTTGGCGCCGCTTCTGCAGCGGTACGAACGGGCCGCTCTCGCGGTCGGTGAACGGTACGAGACCGACGAAACAGGCGTGCCGTGGAACGTGACGCCGTTCTACACGACCGATTGCCTGATTCCAGGAGAAAAACAAGCCAAGGTATTCATGTTCATGTCGTTTCCACCTTGTCAGGTGTTGGTCAGGCGGGCCGTTTACCGCAGCGTCGGAGGGGCCGATCTCCGACACGTAGTCAATCTGGACGGATTGCTGTGGTTCAAATGTGCGCTGGCGGGCGACGTCGCCTACGTTCGTGAGCCGGTCGGCGTGTATCGAAAACACGGCGAAAGCACGACTGCCCGCTACAACAGGCGCATCGATCACATGATCGAGTATTACGCGACGTTATCGGCGATGCAGGCGGCGGGGCGAGGCCGTCCGTATTTGGAGCAGTATTACGACGCGGCCGTCAGGCGCGTGGGCGAGTTGACGGTTCGGTATTGCCGCGAGGTGTTTCGCGAAAAGAATTATGAGTTGGCCAAACGGTATCTTGCCTTGGCGACGGTGTTCGATCCTGAAATCAGCGATTCGCACCGGTGGCGGACGTTGAACTATTGCCTTGAGTCCGGAGACCGTGATCCTCAAGACCTGTATCGGCGCCTGATAGAAGGGGAGCCTGAGCAGCGAGTCACCAGCTATGAGCCGCCGGAGGGATCCCTCGCGCTGGAAACTTCGCAGCAAGCCGGAAGGACATCATCTGAAGGGGCATCATAATGAGTGAACGCACAGCCGTTGCACGATGTCATGGACAGACCGTTCCCTCGATCTTTGAACAGGTGTTCGATCGCAAACAGCGCATCATTCTCTACGGAGCGGGCAAGATCGGCCAACGGGTCGCGGCGGCTCTCCGGTGGTTCGGTCATTCGCCGGTGTTCTTCTGGGACCGGTGCGCTGACTTATTGGGGGGCGAACGTGACGGCATAGAGGTCTTATTTCCCGATTTGCCGGCGATGTCTCTCGAAGAACGAGCCGATTGCCTCGTCGTTGTCACCATTTTCTCGGAGAATGTCGCCGAACGGATCAGGCAGGAACTGCTTCTTGCAGGGTACGCGAACGTTCTGTCCGACAAGGCGATCATCGGCGGCCTATTGCAAGCGGAATGTGCATCACGCCTCCAAGCCGGCCGCTTCGAGTTCCAGCTCATGCGGTGTCATATCTGTCCGGTCGTCAGCGATGTGAGAAGCCGATGCGAGATCTTCGACCGTCATATCCGGGATCGCTTCATCAAGGCCGTTGAAGCACCGTTTGTTCCCGAAGTGGTCGTGCCTTCGGTGGGAGTTCTGATCTCCAATAAGTGCACGATGACATGTGAAGGCTGTAACCATCTCCGGGATCATTATGCGCCGGACGATCATCGGGATCTTGCTCCCGATCAGGTGATCGGAGATCTGGGCAAACTTCTTTCCGCGGTGGATCTGGTCAACAAACTTGTGCTGGTCGGCGGGGAAGCGTTGCTTCATCCGCGCGTCGAGGAGATCATCGATCGACTCCTCCGGCTGCCTAAAGTGGGGATTCTCCAGGTCATTACCAATGGAACGGTCGTGCCGAAAAGCCGTCGCGTGTTCGAGCTGCTGGCGAGTCCTCGTGTCATCGTCGAGATCAGCGACTACGGCGATCATGTGCCGGAGCCCTTGCGGCCCAACGTCTCGCGATTCGTCGAGCAATTGGAAGACCATCGGATCCAGTATCGGCGGATTCGGACGTTGCAGTGGTTTGATTTCGGAGGGTTCGAGGATCGAGGCTACACGGAGGAGGAAATTCGGCACGTCTATCGCACCTGCTGTTTTCTGTCTCATGACCTTTTCGACGGCCGGTTGTACAAGTGCAGCAGGAGTGCTTATGGAACCGTGATCGGCAAGGTGCCGAACTATCCTGGAGACTACGTCGATGTCCGAGACTTGGATCGGGAATCACTGAGAGCGCGTCTTATCGAGTTTCTATCGTTGGAATACGTGGACGCGTGCCGTCATTGTAACGGAGCCTCCGCCGCGCTGACGATGGAAGCGGGCAGGCAGATCGTCGTCGTGAAAAAGGGGCGTCTTCGCCAGGATGGTTCAGGGTTGGAAGCGGCAGCCGGCGTTTCAGCCGCGTGTACGGAAAGGAGACCGTCATGAAAGCGCAATTGAAACCCCGGATCAATCTCGACCATCGGACGCCGCTCCAGGACGTGATTCCCCTCTCTACGCCGATGGTGCTGTTCGTCGATCCCGTGGATACGTGCAACTTTCGATGTACCTTTTGCCCGACGGGGGATCGCGAGCTGATCAAATCCACGGGCCGGTGGCAGGGCCGCATGCCGTTCGACCTCTATAAAAAAGTGATCGACGACCTGGCCGAATTCGAGCAGCCGATCAAAGTTCTGCGTCTGTACAAAGAAGGCGAACCGCTCCTGCATACGCAGTTCGCCGAGATGGTCCGGTATGCCAAGCAAAGCGGCTGCGTCGAATATATCGACACGACGACCAATGGCTATTTGCTGAGCCCGGAGCGGGTGGGGCCGATTCTTGACGCCGGGATCGATCGCATCAACATTTCCGTCGACGGGATGTCGAGTGAACAATTTTGGCAGTTCACCAAAACCAGGGTCGATTTTGAGAAATACGTCGAGAACATCCGGCATCTCTATGCGCGCAAGGGATCTTGCGAAATCTGCATCAAAATTCCGGGCGACATCTTGTCCGAAGACGACAAACAGCGTTTCTTCGACACCTTCGGCGACTACGCGGATCGGATCTCGATCGAGAACTTCGCGCCCTGCTGGCCGGAATTCGACGTGGAAGCGCGCAGCGGCATCGCGATCATGGAGGGGATTTACGGCAACCCGATCAAGGAAGTGTCGGTCTGCCCCTATATTTTTTACTCCATGGCGGTGAATACCGACGGAACGGTCAGCCTTTGTTTTCTGGACTGGGCCCGCAAGCTCGTCATCGGGGATACGCGCCTTCAATCTCTTAAGTCGATTTGGGACGGTGAGTCGATGCATCGGCATCGGGTCGCCCACTTGAAAGGGCGACGCAAGGACAATCCGACTTGCGCCGACTGCGGCCAGCTCAGCCACTGTCTGCCGGACGATATCGACGCGTACGCCGCCTCTTTGCTGACGAGAATTGAACGGCCGCAAAAAACCGGGAGTCACTGATGTCAAACACCGGACGAGAAGAACGGATCCTGTTCATCATTCCACCCTATTTCGACGTGGACGACTACATGGGAGGCGATCGCGCGAACGTATTGCCGTCGTTCACGATCCCTTACGGCATTCTGTCTCTGGACGCGTATCTGAAGGCCCGCTGCACGGTGCCGGTGACAGTCGATATTCTGGATTTGAATTTGCCGCTGCGCCAAGCCGTGGAGGCGGGAGACGTCTCGAAAATCCAAACGGTGTTCGATGAACTGATCATGGAACGCGTTCGGATCGCTCGGCCCTCGATCATCGGAATTTCGGCGCTGTTTAACGTGTCGTTCCGATACATGGGACGCCTTTCCGTTGTGGCAAAAGCCGCCGCTCCCGGTGCGTTGATCGTCGCAGGCGGAGGGCTTCCGTCCGCCGGGTTCCGGCAAGTGTTGGAGCATTGCCAGGCCATTGACGCGGTGTGCCGGGGAGAAGGAGAGATCCCGTTGCGCGATCTGATCCAGGCCGATGACCGAATGGAGCTGTTGGAGCGGCATCCTTCATGGATGACCAGAGGAGGAATTGCGGCGGGTAAAATTCCCGCTCATACGTTCGTCCAAAATCTCGACGACATTCCCATGCTCGATTACGGCCTGGTGAACTTGGACGATTACAATTCCCGGTCGATCGACAAACGGTATGTCGGCCGGCCGAAACGCGAGATGGCGATCCATACCTCCCGGGGCTGTCCCTTCCTGTGCGTGTTTTGCGCAAACCCCTCGTTGCATGGGGCTGACGTGCGGGCCATGAGCGTGGCGCGCGTCGCCGCCGAGGTACGACGCATGAAGGAGCAGTGGGGCATGACCGTGTTGCTGATCGAGGACGACCACTTCTTCTTTGATAAAGTGCGGGCGAAGCAGGTCTTGCGCGAGTTGATCGATCTCGGCGTGCGTGTGGAGTTCCCCAATGGAATCGCCGTCTATGCCATCGACGAGGAGGTGGCGAGCCTGTTCCAACAAGCCGGGGTGTCCACGGTGGCGTTGGCGGTCGAATCGGGATCCGACTACGTTCTGCATCGCATCATCAAGAAACCGTTGAAGACCAGCCTCGTGAAAGGCAAGGTGGAACTCTTGCGAAAATACGGCGTGCAAAGCCATGTCTTCATCGTGCTGGGGCTGCCGGGAGAAATGGACGAGCACCGGCAGCAAACGCTCGATCTGCTGCTGGACGTCGGGTTCGACTGGGTGCACGTCTTTTGCGCCGTGCCGATCTTGGGCAGCCGTCTCTACGACATCTGTGTGACCAACGGGTATGTGGACACGGGAGATTTCCTCGATCACGTCAACACCAAATCGGTCATCCGGGCCCCCGGCGTCGATCCGGAAGCCGTTCAGGCGTTCGCCTATGAGATGAACCTGCTCGTCAACTTCGTCCACAACTACAACCTTAAGGTCGGTCGATTCGAAACAGCGGCCAAGTATTTTGAAAACGTGGTCGGCAAGTATCCCGACCATGCGTTGGCCCATCATGCCCTCGCTCGGGCATATCAAGGGTTGGGGCGAGAGGAAGAAGCCGGCCTCTGCCGCCAGCGATTTAGAGCCATCATCGAACGGGATGCGTGGTGGAGAGAACGGGCGCAGAAATATGGTTTGTCCGACGGCGAACTCCCGGCAACGGTCCCGCTCGCCGGGAGTCGCCATGCGCTCATAAAGTCATGAGAGTCTTGCACATCACCGCCCATCTTGGCGGGGGGGTTGGCAAGGTCTTGTCCGGCGTGGTCGCCGAATCGGCGCGACGTCATGACGACACGTGCCATGTCATTGCCTGCCTCGAGGCGCCGGAGAAGCGCACGTTTCTCAATCGTGTTCTTTCATGGGGCGGAGAGGTGCTGGTCGCTCCCTCGTTCGACCGCCTGGCCGAAGAGGTCGACCGCGCCGATATCGTGCAAGTGGAATGGTGGCACCATCCCACTGTCGCGGGATGGCTGTGTTCCGGCCTTCTGCCCTCCATGCGATTGCTCGTCTGGTGCCACGTGTCCGGGTTGTATCCTCCCGTCATTCCTCCCGAGTTCGTTTTGTCGGTTCATCGATTTCTTTTTACATCGCCGTGCAGTTGGGAGCACCCGGCCTTGGCGCCCTTGCGGCCCAGGCTCAAGGGGCGGGCGGCGGTGGTCTTTAGCTCAGGTGGGTTTGATGATCTGCCGCTTCCGCCGGATCAGGTCTTTGGAACGTCGCTCCGAGTAGGGTACGTCGGCTCGCTCAATTTCTCCAAACTTCATCCGCGCATTCTGGACTTTGTTCAGGCCGTCCGTCTGCCGAACTTTCGGTTGGTCCTTGTTGGGGATCCGGTGACGGGGGAGCAATTGGTGGTTGAGGCGGCGAAGATGGGGGCGAGAAACCGGCTTGAAGTGCGAGGCTATCGCGAGGATGTCAGGGCGGAACTGATCGGATTTGACGTCTTCGCCTATCTTCTCAACCCATTCCATTACGGCACGACGGAAAATGCGTTGCTTGAAGCGATGGCCATGGGAGTCGTGCCGGTCGTGCTCGATAATCCAGCGGAGCGTCATTTGGTGTCGGACAGAAAAACCGGCGTGGTCGTCCGCAATCCCTCCCAATTCGCCGATGCGCTGGACTGGCTGGCGGCTCACCCCTTTGAACGAGCAAAGTTGTCGGCGGACGCCAGTCGTCTGGTGCGACGTCGCTTTACCATCGGTCGTACTGTCGCGGGATTGAAACATCATTATCGACAGCTGCTCACTGAGCCAAAACGGTCTTTTGACTTTCGCCCGATTTTTGGGGAGGAGCCGGCCGATTGGTTTCGATCTTGCCAGGGAGATGAAGCCTGGAGGTTTCAGCGGGGTAATGTCCAACACAAGGCCTCCGGACGAGGGCCCGCGATACTCTATGAACGGACGAAGAGTTCCATCTTTCACTATCACGCCGTCTACCCGCAAGATGAACGATTGACTCAGTGGGCGCGACAACTTGAGGCTGCATGACGTCAATCCATCCGCTTCCGACCGTCGCCATGGCGCGCAAATTGCTGCGACAATTGGCTTCCTACCGTTCCATGGTGGGCCCTCAACCGATTGACAAGCCATTGATTCTCTACGGCGCGGGAAAATTGGGTCGCATGGCCGCGGAGCTGTTTAAGCGGCTAGGTCTTCCTATTGCCTATGTCGTGGATCGCGCCTGCGGCGAAGGTGATCGGTTGCTCGACGACGTCCCAGTCATCCGGCCCGAGGCCGCAGATCAGATCGATCGGGAAACCTGCCTGATCGCGGTCTGCATCGTCACCGCCCCCTATGAGCCGATTCGAGACGACCTTGCAGCCATGGGATGGCGGCATATTTTTCCCGTCTATGATGTCTTGGATGCCTATCGCGATCGCCTTCCCCTTAATAACGGTTGGTTTGCAGGGGCCTTGAAGGATGAAGACATCAATCAGATTGACGAGATTCTTGCGGGTTGGAGCGACGACTGGTCACGAGCCGCCTATCTTCAGTTTTTGGCCTGGCGTTTGCACAGGCTGGAATGGAAATTCGACCAGGCGCCGGTGCGGACCGACGACCGATACTTCATTGAGCCTGTGCGACGTGTGCTGGGGAGACGGGAGTATTTTCTTGACGCCGGTGCGCACCATGGTGAAGTGATCCAACGGTGGCTCGCAGTGGTGCAGAACCAGTGCGAGGGAGTCATGGCCGTCGAGGCCGATCGCGATAACGTGGCGCACTTGACCCGATGGGCGGCGGCACTTCCCCGAGCGATTCGGGAAAGGATCTCGATCCGGGCGTGTGCGCTGGCGGAGGAAAGAGGGGACAAACGATTCAACCATGGATGGGGGTTGTCGTCACGTATTGATCCGCGTACTGCCGAATCCGTCCATGCCCTTCGCCTTGATGATCTCGATTTCCCTCTCACCTTCGGGAAAATTCATTTGGAAGGCGGTGAACTCGATGCGCTCCGGGGAGGAACCGAGACGCTCCGCCGGTATCGTCCCATTTTGGCGATCACGACCTATCACAATGCCGATGGATTGTGGCGCATTCTCCGATTCCTGATGGAGACGCTGCCGGATTATCGGTATTTCATGAGATTGCACGGATGGTGCGGGACCGGCTCGGTCGTCTATGCCGTTCCGAATGAAAAAGGTGGTGCGACGTGACGTGCACGTTGAACATTCTCCTCCCGACCATTCGATTTTCCGCCATGGCCAAGGACATCATAATCCAGCTCTTGAGGGCGGGAGAAGAGAACCGAGATGTTCACGTCACCATCGCCGACGGGCAGGAGAACGAGGAGAAAAGGCGATGGATCCTGGCTTCCTCCGCCCCGCTGAGCAAAGACGGCCGCTTTACTTATATCGGGCTACAGGATCCCACCGAGCGGTTGTGTCGAGCTGTGCAGATCGAATCGGAATGGGTTCTGCTGGTCGCAGACGACGACCTCTTCAGCATCAATTACTTGCGATGCGCGCTCGACGCCGCGAGAACGGCGGCGCCGGCCGTCACCGCGTTCGTCCCTCGTCTGTATCTTAGTTACTCGCCCAAGGTGCACTTGCTGTATCGGCTGAAACCGATCAATGAACCAGACCAGTGCGGAAGACTCACGTCTCTCTTCACCCAAGGTCACAACGGTCTTTTGACCTTCGGAGTGATGCGGCGCCGTTTGTTTCGGGAGTGGATGGATTTTGTCAGAACGAAATCCATCTGGCCGTCTTACAGTGATCAACTCCTCGTCAGTTACCTGGCGATGAAGGGATGGTTGCTGCCCATGGCCGAGGAGTGTGCCATTCTCAAGGACGACGCCGACTGGCATGATCCGCCCCAGGCGATCCGCAAAGACGCGCGCAGCTATCAAGAGGAGTTTTTGACGTTGTTTCATGAGGTGTTTTGGACGGCCGACCTGTTTGCGTTCTTGCGAGAGCGTGGTTTGGAGGGCGAGGCCGTTCCCGCGGTAATGGGTAGAATCAGGACGCTATTGAGCAACGGCGCTGCGAATTTCCCTCTTCGTCTGTCTGTCTTGGACATGAAGCCCAGTCCCCGTGTGCGGGAAGCAAACGAGCTCGTGCAAAAGCTGGCCGCAAAGGCGGACATAATGCTCACCCGATCTCTCCATGAGCAGATTCGGTTTCTTGAGCAGATATTGGGGGTGAGTCGGTCGTTGGACCGGCTGTCTTGTCCGGCTCCCTCCGTGCCCGAACAAGACGAGCATAAAAAGGAAACGATCCCTGTCAGCCCCTTTATCGGTTCGGGAAGAGAAAGCGGCGCGAGAGAAGCCGATCCGGCGGTGTCAGTGATCGTGCCTTGCTACGCCCAGGCGGAGTTTCTGACGGAGGCGGTTGAAAGCGTCATTGCTCAAACCTACGGTGACTGGGAATGTCTCATCGTCGATGACGGCAGTCCCGACCATACCGCCCAAGTCGCCTGCAACCTGATCGCTCGGTATCCAGACAAGCGAATTCGATTGATCCGCAAGACGAATGGTGGCCTGTCTGATGCGCGCAACGCCGGCATTCGGGAGGCACGAGGGCGATATATTCTCCCCCTTGATGCGGACGATCGATTGGATCCGCATTATCTGGCAGAAACCGTGCCCATTCTAGAAAACAATCCCGACATCGCCATCGTCTATGTTGATGAAAGAACCTTCGGAGACACCGAGGGTGTTCATCGTAAAGGCGTCGTGACATTAGGAAATCTCCTCGTTGGCAATGTCCATGACTACTGTTCCCTGTATCGTCGCTCGGTGTGGGAGTGGGTGGGAGGCTATTCTCCGGCGATGTATCTGGGCGCTGAGGATTGGTGCTTTTGGATCGGTGCTGCCAAACTCGGGTTTCGATCGTACCATGTCGAACAACCGCTGTTCTGGTACCGCAAGCGGCGCGGCACGATGGTGGAGCGGGTCCAGGCGAATATGAACGCGATCAAAGCGCACCTTGTGTTCCATCATCCTGACCTGTTTACCGAGGCAGGCAAAGAGAAGGCGAGGCTCATTCTGTCATTGCCGAGTGAAGCAGTCCGCGAACAGTTGAAAAACGCTCGCGCGCTTCACCCTGACAATGAGCTGTTGGAAGTGTTTTCGCGGTTCGTGCAGGGCGGCGAGGCAAGCAGCGAGCCGACTGTCCTTCAGGGAAATGGGGCGTGGGCGAACGAACGGGAGGCAAGATGGGTCACAGTTGCGGCTTTTCTTGAGCAGATTCTTCGAGAGGTTCGCCGGAACGATCCCAACCGGTCCTTGCGGATTCTCGACGTCGGGTGCGGTTCCGGTTGGCTGACCGACCGTATCTCGATGTACGGATCTTGCGAGGGAGTGGATCCCGATTCTCTCGCCATCGCCGAGGCCAGCCGGCAATTTCCGCATCTTCGATTTGAAGCCTGTGAGGCCGGCCGGCTTCCTCCGAGCCTCAAGACCGCCTCTTACGACGTCGTCATCTGCTCGCGGCTGCTGGAGGGGATGACGCAAGAGGCGCGGGATACCATCTGCGAACAACTGGTCCGTCTATTGAAGCCGAGCGGCTATCTTATTTTAACGATGCGGCGCGGCGAGGTATGGGAACAATGGAGGGCCGCGGGGCTCGATCCGGTTCAGGCGGAAGCCGGGATGACGGAAACGCAGGCGGCCGAACTCATGACAGCTCATGGCGTCTGTCCCGTCGAAGTTGAGAGACTCTATGTCGAGATTCCAGAGCGTCGGTATGTCCCCGCTCCGACTCCGGCTGATCTGAAATCGAGAGAGCTGATTCCGCTGGATCAAGTGTGGCTTTGCCGGTTGGGCATGGCTGCCAGTCCATCAACTGTTCGCAGGCGGCCGATGGTCTCCGTGATCGTACCGACCTGCAATAGACCGGACAGACTGCGCGAAGCGTTACAGAGTGTGCTCGCTCAGAGCTACCGGGATTTTGAAATCATCGTCGTCAATGACGGGGCCATTGACGTGGGCCCTGCGGTCGAGGCGCTCAACACCGACGGCCGCATCACCCTCATCAAGCACGATCGTAACCGCGGGCTTGCCGCGGCGCGCAATACCGGCATCAGGATGGCCAGGGGAAAATACATCGCTTATCTGGACGACGACGACCGCTATTTGCCCGATCATCTGGAGACGTTGGTGACCGTGTTGGAGAAGGGGTCATACAAGGCTGCGTATAGCGATGCATGGCGTGTCCATGAACGATGCGAGGAGGGGCGATATGTCGAAGTTGGTCGTGACGTGCCCTATTCGCAGGAGTTCAGTTTCCCCCATTTGTTGGTGGGGAATTACTTCCCCGTTCTCTGCGTCATGCATGAGCGGAGCTGTTTAGACGAAGTAGGATGCTTCGATGAATCGTTGTTTGCGCACGAAGACTGGGATCTCTGGATTCGTATGGCCGAAAAGTTCCCCTTTATCCACGTAAAAAAAGTCACGGCGGAATTCACGTGGAGAACGGACGGCAGCTCCATGACGAGCAGCACCCGGCACACATACTACAGGACCACGGACATCATCTATCGAAAGTACAGGCCCTTGGCCGAGCGATTCCCCGGCGTGCCGGCCGCGCAAGAGCGGCAGTTGGCAGGGTTCAAGAAACAATTCCAATCCGATCGGTTCGTCTGCTCCATCATCATTCCGGTGTTCAACAATCTCGAATTGACCAAACAGTGCCTCACGACCCTGGCTTTTGCGACAACGGGTGTCGACTACGAGGTCATCCTGGTCGATAACGGCTCGACGGATGGAACGGCGTCGTTCCTCCAGACCCTCCAAGGCGACGTGCGAATCATTCAAAACGATGAGAATCTCGGGTTTGCCAAGGCGTGCAATCAAGGCGCCAAAGCGGCGCGCGGGAAGTATCTGGTCTTCCTTAACAACGACACCATTCCACAACCAAACTGGCTTGGTCCACTGGTGCAAGAAGTGGATGAGCATCCCGATGTCGGCATTGTCGGCAGCAAGCTTTTGTATCCTGACGGCACGATTCAACATGCGGGGGTGGTGTTCATGCGGGAGGGTCTCGGTCCTTACCATATCTATCAAAAAATGCCCGCGGACTCGCCGGCCGTCAATCGACGGCGGGAGTTCCAGGCCGTTACCGCGGCGTGTCTGTTGATTCGTCGTGACCTGTTCGAGACCGTCGGTGGATTCGATGAAGCCTTCGTCAATGGTTTCGAGGACGTGGATCTCTGCCTCAAGGTGCGCAGGAGAGGGGCGCAGGTCGTGTACCAGCCGCGCAGCGTGCTGATCCATCTCGAAGGCCAGACGCTCGGCCGGAAGGTAAGAGAAGACGACAATTACCGTCTGTTGAGGGAACGGTGGAACAACTTTCTGTGGCTGGAAGACGAAGATCTCTACTATCACACCGACGGATACAAATTGGTAGGAGATCACCCTGGCGTGAACAGGGCGACGCAAGTTGTTCCCTTGGCCGATGTGCGTGATCGGGCCGCCTGGGCCCACGTGGCTGCAGTCCAGGCCGCGGCGCTCAAGAACGATTGGGAAGTT
The DNA here is from genome assembly GCA_024331085.1 of Nitrospira sp. Taxonomy (GTDB): domain Bacteria; phylum Nitrospirota; class Nitrospiria; order Nitrospirales; family Nitrospiraceae; genus Nitrospira_D. The sequence goes on from JANDJG010000014.1 coordinate 18,859, forward strand.
GTCAGGCGCGAGCTTCGGTTGGTGGATGAATGGCCGGATGACCGATTGGTTCTTTCCTGGGGGGCCAACGTCGCCGAGCGATTGAAAGAATCGAAGTCTCAGGTTCGATTTTTGGCTCGGGTTGTGGAGTTGGGGGCTACCTCAGACGAACGAATCGGTCTGGCTCGTCTGCTGTTGGAACAGGGAAATGTGGTTGGAGCCGAGCAGCAGCTTCGGGCTGCATTGCGTTTGGAGGCTGACCACCCCGAAGGACTCTTGCTCCAGGGAGTGCTCTGTATGCAGCGGGAACAGTATGGGGAGGCCGAGTTGTCGTTCGCGCGAGCTCTCAAAGTCGGCGCCGATCGCCGCAAATGTCTCATGGGCATGGGGATGGCCGCGATGGGCCGGTCCTATCCACAGGGAGCGTGGGAGAAATTTCGCGAGGTCTTGGCCGATCTGCCCGATGATGCCGAGGCGATCCATTGGCTGCTGCGCGCGGGCACGGCGCAGAACCGGTGGGAGGAACTGAGCCGGTGCTTGGAACCCTATGTGAAGCGGAATCCCGGCGATCTGGCCGTCCGGTTCGCGCTCGCGGGCGTGTGGCTTCGCGCCGACCGAGTGGAGGAGGCGAGGCGAGAGCAGGAAGCGATCCGAGCGCTCGATCCGCAATTCGACGGGCTGGCCGAATTGGAGCAAGCGATTGCCAGAAAAGAAGCGATGCAGACCGTCTCGGCGACGGAGGAATAGAAACCATGGCAAGGACGCTGGTCGTCCAGCTTGCCAGGCTTGGCGATTTGATCCAGACGATCCCGGCGATCACGGCGCTGAAGATGGCCGATCAGACACGGGAGCTCGATCTCCTGTGTCCGTCCTCGCTGGCACCGATCGGACGGCTGATCCCAGGTGTTGACCGGGTTCTGGAGTGGGATGGGGCCGTCTGGCGCCGGTGGGCGGAGGAAGCGTCGGCCGATCTTCTGCCGGCGCATGTTGAACGGGCCACAAAACGGCTTGAGGCGCTGGCACGTCATCGGTATGGAACGGCCTATGTGCTCAACCATCATCGCCGGGCATTGTTGGCTGGCTCCTTACTGGCGGACGAAGTCAGGGGACCGTTGCTCGATGGTCCGCTGGGGAGCACGCTGTCTCCTTGGGCTTCCTATGTAAGAGATGTCGCCTTGACTGGGCGTGGGTGCAGGGTGCATCTGGCCGATGCGTTCTGCGGGCTGTGCGGTGTGCCTCCTCCCGGCAGGCCTCCGGTTCTTAAGAAGTCTTCTTGCCAGTTGCCTCCCACTCTCGATCAGATCGGCCGACGAGGAGAGCCTTGGATTGGTCTTCTCGTCGGAGCCGGAGCAGCCGAACGGCTGGTCCCTACGGAGATTTGGAAGGCCTGGGTCGTCCGGTTTTTGGAAGCGGCTCCGACCGGTCGCGTCGTGTTGCTTGGCGAGGAACGGGAACGGGGACAGAGGATTCAAGATCTTTTGCCGTCATCGTTGTTGGGACGTGTCTGGGATGTAACCGGGCGCACGTCGCTTCTCGAACTGGTTTCGGTGCTGGGGCGCTGTCACGCGGTCATCGGCTCCGATACAGGGCCGCTTCATCTGGCTGCTGCTGTCGGAGTGAAGGTCTTCGGCTGGTACTTTGCGCGGGCCCGTGTTCATGAAACAGGGCCTTATGGGGCCGGCCATCCGGTCTGGCAAGCTGTCGAGGAGATGGAAGCGGACAACGCGGAACGTTTGGATGTGCGGCCGGCCCAGTGGCCGATTGAGGCGTCGATTGCGGCCATGCCGGAAGGCAAGGTGAAAAAGACGGCTGGGTGGTCGGTCTGGACGAGCCATTACGATCAGTGGGGCGCCTATTACACCGAAGTCGGCGGTCGTTTCGGTCCGCCATCGGAACGAGAGCGTCTTTGGCGAGAGCTGTCGCCCTCGATCACTGACGGTTCGGCGGTGGGCGCAGCATGAGCCATTTATTCAAAAATCTCGAAAGAATCGGCTGGAAGGTCCCCGCGCTCGCGGAGGCCGTACGATCGGCGACCGGGGGCGTCCTTTCTTTGACTCCGTCCCGTGAGGGGAGCGTCACGGCGAAATGCGGCGATCGCTGGATCCACAGTTCATACGATCCTCGCAAAGAAGCCCATGATTGGGCGAGCGCGCAACTGAAGGAATGGAAGGATGAAGAAGTCGGCGTGGTGTTCGGGGTCGGGCTCCTGTATCACGTTGAGTCGCTGGCATTGCTGAAACCGGACGGCCGCAGACTGGCGGTGATCGTTCCTGATGTGTCGGTGTTAAAAGATGCGCTCGGCGCTCGTCCGCTTGTCTCCTGGGTGGAGAACATCGAATGGATCTGGGGAGAGCCGGAGGACATGGCGCGACACCTGGCCGACTTCGGAAAGCCGTTGCGATTCATGACCTATGCACCGGCGGCCGGTCTTCACGAAGCGGCTCATCGCGCGGTGGAAGCTTCGTTGCGCCGACTGCTGGCGGGTCAGCAAGGGGGGCGACTGCGCATTGCCGTGGTCGGTCCGATCTATGGAGGGTCATTGCCGGTAGCACGATATGTCGTCTCGGCGCTGGAGTCGCTGGGGCATCGCGTGACCTGGATCGACCACAGTGCCCACCACACCAGCTACGAGCGGTTCGGTTTCTACCGAGATATCCGCCATCGCCTGACGATGCAAAACCGCTTCGCAGAGCTCTTAAGTTTGGATACGGTGGCTCGCTTGGCCGAGGACCCGCCCGATCTGGTGCTCGCCATCGCCCAGGCGCCGTTGACGGCCGGTGTGTTGGCCCATGTGCGAAAGAAGAAATTTCTCACCGCGATGTGGTTCGTGGAAAACTACCGGCACCTGACCTACTGGCGGCAAGCGGCCTCGAGCTACGACTATTGGTTCGTAATTCAGCGGGGAGAATGTCTTGAATCGTTTCGGCGGGCGGGCGCTCCCCAGGTTCACTACCTGCCGATGGCGGTGGATCCCCAAGTCTATGCTCCCTGCTCACTGACGGAAGCAGACCGGCGCGAATATGGCGCCGACGTTTCGTTCGTCGGAGCCGGCTACCAAAACCGGCGGGTTCTCTTGCCGCGCTGGCTGTCATCCGAATGGACCTTCAAACTGTGGGGAAACGAATGGGAAGGGGCGGCCGAGCTCGTGTCGGTGTTACAGCGAGGCGGCGCCCGCATCGACACCGAGACGTGCCGGAAAGTGTTCAATGCCAGCACTATTAATCTCAATCTGCATTCGTACAACGGACCATCGTTGGACCCTCAAGCGGACTTTGTCAATCCACGAACATTCGAGCTGGCTGCCTGTGGTGCCTTCCAATTAACAGACGAACGGTCGTTGTTGCCAGAGTTGTTTCCAGAGCAGGAAGTGATTCGATTCCGATCTCCCGACGAAGTACCGCACTTGATCCGTCGATGGCTCCATGACCACGAAGCAAGGCGAGCGGTTGCAGAAGCGGCCCGGCGCCGAGCCCTGACGCAGCATACCTATCGCCATCGGATGGAGGACCTGCTGGCGGTGATCGGTCTCAGACAACCGGATCGGATCGGTGCCGTCTTGCGTGGAGATCGAAACGCGGGGGCTCTGGCCGCCCGGGTCGAGACCCCGCCCGAGTTGGAAACGCTCCTGGGCCGCTTTCCCCGTGATCAGCGGGTCGAGTTGAAGGATATGGCGGACGAGATTCGGGCGAAAGGCGCCGGCCGTCGCTTGGCTCGTGAAGAATTGCTCATTCTCCTGCTGGATAGTTATCGCTCGGAAACCAGGGATCTTGTTTGATGAACCGGGGTCGGTGTGACGACAGGTCTTAACAGGGGCTTCATCATGGGGTCGGCCGGCACTTCGAATCCGACAGAGAGCGCCGGGCGTTCTAAACGAGTCTTGATCGTGAACGTCACCAGAATGGGCGACCTGGTGCAGATGGGGACCTTGCTTGGCAGGTTGGCCGAGGAATGGCCTGGTTGCGCCGTGGACCTTGTCATCGATCGGCGGTTCGCCCCTGTGGCCGCTCTGCTGCCCGGTTTGCGCGAGATCGTCACCTATGACTTTCATGAGTTGATCGATGCGAGTCGAACGGCCGTCAAGGACCTTGTGTCCCTCTACCGTGAAATGGCGGAGTGGGTCCGCCCGTTGGCGGATCGCCGGTATGATCGTATCATCAACCTCACGTTCAATAGAGCCAGCGCGCTGCTGGTCGGTTCCATCGGGGCTCCCGACATTCGCGGGGCTCGAACCGCCTGGGACGGGGGCACGGTCATCGACAATCCTTGGATGGCCTATTTCGCCGATATGCATCATTTCCGCCGAATCAATCGGTTCAACTTGGTCGATATTTACGCCTTGGGTGGAAGCGGACCCGGCCCCTTCACGCCGCTAAAGCTGACCGTCGAGAAAGCGGATCACGAATGGGCCCGCCGCGTGCTCTCAGCCGATGGTCATGAGCGGATGGAGTGGATTGCGGTCCAGGCCGGGGCCAGTGACGTTATGAAGGCGTGGCGACCGCAGCTGTTCGGACGCACGTTGGCGCTTCTGTCCAAACAATGGAGCGGCGGAGTCGTGTTTCTCGGAGCCGAGCCTGAAAAAGAGACGGTGGCCCAGGTCGTGCGAGAGTACCAGGCGGCGGGAGGGACCAATCCGATCAAGAACCTGACAGGACAGACCACGATTCCTCAGGCTGCGGCGTTACTGGCGGCCTCTCGCCTGTTGTTGACCAACGATACGGGCCCCATGCACCTGGCCGTCGCCGTGGGGACTTCGGTCGTCGATTTCTCGGTCGGGCATGTCGATTTTCGGGAGACGGGTCCCTACGGACCGGGACACTGGGTGCTCCAACCGGAGTTGGACTGCGCGCCCTGCGGATTCGACCGGGTGTGCGCCCACCACGCCTGTAAGGACCGTTTGCAGGTCGATCAGGTTGCGGCGCTGCTGCTCCACGTCCTGGGGCAAGGGCCGTTTCCTTCGGACATTCGAGGGTTCCGCGTCTATCAATCCGATGTCGATGAAGACGGTTTGGGAACGTTCAGATGTCGCGCGGGACAGGAGCCGGCTCATGAAGCGTGGTACGCCGCCTTTTGGCGGCGGTATTGGTATGAGATGTTCAGCGGGCTATCCAGCAACGTTCCTTTTTCGACGACTCCGCCGCCCGATGCCGATGCCGCCGACTTCGCGATTCAATCACTGGTTCCGGCCGTCGCGCGAGCCTGCGCTCAGGCCCGCGAGATCGTTCGCGTGGCGACAAGCCGGCCGCTCGATGTGAAAAAGCTTCAGATGCTGCAGCGCTCGCTTGCTCAAGAGAGGGAACGACTCGTCGCTCTGGGGATGGATTCGATGGCCACCAAACCTCTCACGGTCGCGTTTCTCAGGGCCGTTCAGAGCGACGATATGGAAGGGCTGGAGGAAATGGCCAGCCACCAGGCACTAGTGTATGAGCAGTGGAGGGCCCGCTTGCTTCAGGTGGGGCATGCGTTCGTGGTGAGCGACCGTCGGGGCTTGAAACATCTTCCGATGAGCCGCTCTGTTCCCATCGTCGTTCATGGAGGCTGAAAACGACGTGAAACCGTAAGAGGAGCGGTCTCGATCGGTTACCAAAAAAGAGGGCGGAGGAGGATCACATGCGTGTACAGCTTGATCAGGAAGAATGGGTGGCGGAAGACCGGACAACGCTGGAAGAAGTGCTCGCCGACATCAGCGACCGTGCGCATGCGCGGTCTCGCCTCGTCATCAAACTTCGATTGGACCATCGGGAGATCACGGACCGAGACCTCGACGTGTCATTGATGAAGCAACCGGCTTCCCGCTACGAGCATCTTATCGCCCTCACTCGGTCGATGGCGGACATCGAGCATGCCGCCTGGATCGCAGCAGGACGCTACGCGAAACTGCTTCATGCGGAGGGACTGTCTCTGTCGGAAGCCTGGCGGGCCGGAACCCCTCGCGATCCGGCCATGAACGAGTGGTTGGGCCGTTTGGCCGACTATCTGGAATTTACCGAAGGCAGAGATCGGCAATGTCCGGCCGATCGTCGCACTTCCCTCAGCTTCTGGATTCAGGAACTGTTGACGGCCAGAGATCGGGGTGACCTGGTCCTGATGGCCGATCTCCTGGAATACGAAATCCTTCCGCGGTTGGCGGCATAGCCCTGTGCGTTTGCCGGCGGTGGGTTCTTCTGGTGTTCATTCTTGCCCGTTGCCTTGTTCCGGTCGGTTTCCGTTCGCCGCTGCTTAAGTCCTGTGAAGTTTGACCGATAACGTGGGCGATCAGCGGATGGCGCTGAGGGTCAAACAAGCTTCTGCACGGACGTCGGAAGCGAGCAGAAACGGTTTAGCGGCAAGGAGGAGAAGGGTATGGCTCTGATCGTCAACAACAATCCCGCGTCGATCGCGGCTCAGCGAAACCTGACGGTGAGTACCAATGCGTTGCAGCGATCCGTCGAACGGTTGTCGTCCGGCCTTCGGATCACCCGCGCGGCGGACGACGCCGCCGGTCTGGGATTATCCGAGTCCCTGCGGGCGCAGATTCGCAGTATCAACCAGGCGACCCGTAACGCTTCGGACGGGATCAGCTTGACGCAAATCGCCGACGGCGCCGCTTCGGTTGTCGGTTCTCTGTTGGCGAGAATGCGAGAGTTGGCTTCGCAATCATCAAGCGGCACGGTAGGAGCTACGGAACGGTCCTACATCGATCAAGAATTCATCGCGCTGAGGTCTGAAATCGACCGAATCGCTCAAACCACCGAATTCAACGGCCAGGCGTTGACCAGCGGTTCGACGATCAGCTTCTCGATCGCAATCGGGTTCCGGAGCGGCACGGGCAACACCTTGTCGTTGGATTTGAACGATATCACGACCTCGTCGTTGGGTCTCAGCAGCGTCAACGTCTCCACGTCGAGCAATGCGACAAGTGCCTTGGCGAACATCGACAGCGCCATCAGCGCGGTCGCGACCGCTCGAGCCGAGTACGGGTCTCTGCAAAACCGGCTGGAGGCCACGATTACAAACCTCCAGGTGACGAGTGAAAACCTGACGGCGGCGGAATCCCGCATTCGCGATGCGGACGTCGCCTACGAGACGTCGGTGTTCACTAAGAACCAGATCCTGGTTCAGACCGGCATCTCGGTCCTTGCGCAGGCGAACACGTTACCGCAACAGGCCTTGGCCTTGTTGCAGCGGTAAGCGATGGAAGGGTCGGTCGCTCGTCGTGGTGAACGTCGAGCGACCGCCCGTCGGCTGGATTCGGCGATGAGGCTGCCATGATTACACAGGCTGTCAGCAAGGCGGATCTTTCGGCTCTGCTCCATAGGGAGCCGCGGTCGGACCGTGCTTTGGCAAAAGAGGCGGATTCAAATCGAAAGACGGCATTTCCCTCCCGTGCCGATGCGGGGGGACCACGTTATCGAACCGACGGCCGGCGTGAAGATCTGAGTTCGGCGGTGCGGACCGTTGAGGACATGCTGAAGTCGGCCGGTCTTCAGGTCAAGCTTCTCGTGGATGAGAAAACCGACCAGGTCGTGGTGAAGGTGATCAAAGAGTCGGGCGAGGTGATTCGTCAATTCCCTCCCGAAGAGATTCTGGAGTTGGCAAGGTATCTGTCGGAAGAGCGGGCGAATCAATCTGACAAAGGGGTGTTGCTGGAAGAGCGGGTCTGAAAGAAAACGGGCGGTGCGCCGCTCCTATGACTAGCGGGGAAGAAAGCGTATGGCGACGATTAGTTTCGGCGGGCTTGGCAACGGGGTCGATTTCGGCCCGGTGATCGACCAGTTGCTGAAGGTCGCCCGTTTGCCGATCGACCGGTTGAACGAGAAAAAAGCCGCGCTCAATTCAACAAGCACCGACTATGCCACGCTGAGCACCAAGCTGGCGACGTTACAAAGCGCCGCCGATAAATTGAGACGTGCCGTTTCCTTTGACCGGTCAACCGCCGGCGTGTCCGATGACACGGTATTGACCGCGACCGCTTCTTCCACGGCGACGCCGGGCACGTATCAGATTCAGGTCACGAGCCTTGCACAGTCCCATCAGCTTGTCAGCAAGGCGGCCAAGGCCGTTTCGACCACGACGACCGATATCGTGTCGGGAAGTTCCGCGACCTTCACGTTCCGCGTGGGTTCGGGGTCCGATCAAACGGTCACGCTCGGCGCCACGGCTACGCTCGAAGACCTGAGGGATCAGATCAATGATCTTGGGGCCGGTGTCGTCGCCTCCATCATCAACACCGGTTCGGATACGACCCCGGCCTACCGGTTGGTTCTCACGTCAGGCAGCACCGGCGCCGGCAATGCCATTACCATCGTGACCGATCAAACGGATCTCGATTTGACAAACAGTAGCGGAACAGGAGGCACAGACACGTTGCAAGCAGCACAGGACGCGGTGGCGGTTGTGGGATCGTCGTCAACCGTGACGCTCACGAGAAGCAGTAACGTGATTACCGACGCCATTCCAGGAGTCACACTTACCCTCAAAGATACAGGAACGGTGCAAGTGAGCGTGAGCAGGGATGTCAGCGCCGTCGAAAGCAACATTGTGGCGCTGGCCTCCGCGTACAACGAGGTGGTGAAGTTCATCAACGAACGAACCACCTACGATATGGCGACGAAAAAGGGCGGCAACTTCTTCAATGAGCCCACGGTGCGGACTGTTCTGTCTCAGATCCGAGGAGCCCTGTCCGCGACGGTGTCCGGTGCAACCACCTATACGACAGCGGGCGAGATCGGCTTTCAGACGGAACGAGACGGAACCGTCACGGTCGATGAAGCCAAGCTCGGCGCGGCGCTCAATGAGAACTACACGGCGGTCAAGACCTTGTTCATCGATCAAAGCGGGGTGACGGGCATCGCCCAGCTCATGGTCGATGCGGTGGATCGTCTCGACGACATCGAATTCGGATCGGTCACGCTCCGCAAACAGGGGCTGACGAAATCCATCAGCGACCTCGCCGAGGAGATCGCCAAAAGAGAAGACGCGCTGGCGCTCTACGAGGAGCGGCTCAAACGGCAGTACGCGGCGTTGGACGGTCTCTTGCGACAATTGAGCAGCCAAGCGTCCTTCTTGACGGCGCGCGACAACGCGGCCAAACAAATCTTCTAACGCGGAGATCGAGTCATGATCGCACACTGTGCGAATCAGTATCGCCAGACGCAGGTGATGACGTCGTCGCGCGTGCAGATCGTGGTGTTGCTGTACGACGCGGCCATTCAATCGATCGAATTGGCGCGCCAAGCGATCGAAACGAACAAGATAGCCGACAAGGGGCGGTTTCTGGGGCGCGCCATCTCGATCGTCGGCGAGCTCGATTGCGCGCTCGATTACGAGCGGGGCGGGGAAATCGCGAGTCTGCTGCATCGGCTCTATGAGTACGTGCTGGCCGAACTGATCGAAGCGAACGTCCGGAACGATGGGCGCAGGCTGGAAGGAGCGCTTCGCTGCTTGAACGTGCTCCGCGAGGGATGGAGAGAAGCGGCGGTCCAGGACCATGCCCCGCTGGCCCTGGCGCGGTAATCGTCATGCAAGAATGGACGACGCTTGAACGCCTGACGGAAGCCGCCCATACGGCGGCTCTGAAGGGAGAGTGGAACGTGGTGGAAGCCTGTTATCGGGAACGGGAAGCGGTGTTGCAAGAGGCCGAAATATCCGATGCCGTGCGCGAGAGACTTCTGGCGATCGATCAGGATGTGGCCGAGCGGGCCAGAACGGCCAAGGCCGGCGTCTCGGCCCTGCTGCAGGATGTCGGTTCGCGCCGCAAGCGATTGGAGCATCTGAGACAGCGTATGGGCGGATCGCCGGAACCTTCGCCTCTCATCGACAGACAAGGGTGATTATGCGGTTGCAAAGAGAAAGAGCGGTCCGTCTCTCCCTCGTTCAGCCGGACGACGGCGTTCGATGCGGGAGAGTGGAAGAAGAGAGCCGATTCGCCATAGAGAGGGGAAACGATGAACCGGCTCCGACCGAAGAGGTCGGGTTTCAGGAACGGCGAAGCCCTAAAATCGTCGCCGGTGGAGCAGCGCCCGCCTTGGTCGAGATCGGCCTTGCTCCGTCAGGCGGTGGCATAGCGACGGGAGATCCGCTTACCGGTCTGTCGGATCGACGAACCCTCGAGACGCATCTTCACCGGAGACTCACGATGTGGCTTCGCCATGGAATCCCGGCCTGTTTACTCGTGTTGGATCTCGACTATTTCAGGGTCGTCAACGAACGGCTCGGCCGCGAGGCCGGAGACGGGCTGCTCCGCGAAGCGGCACGGCTTGTGAGGAAGAACGTTCGGGAGGAGGACCTTGTTTCGCGATACGGCGGCGGATCCTTCGCCGTCTTGTCGCCGGAGGCCGATCTTTCGCGTGGTGTGACGCTGGCGGAACGTCTCCGGGACGAGATCGAGCGGCATGCCTTCGTGTTGAGGCAAGGACAGGTGCGCATTACAGCCAGCATCGGGGTGACGCCGCTGGGGCGTGCCGTGATCGAGTCGGTCGGACGATGGATGGCGGCCGCCGACTCGGCGCTGGATCAGGCGAAGTCTCACGGGCGCAATCGCGTCGTCGCCTCTGAATCGTCTCCCTTCGTACCGGCGGAAGCCGCCGTCTGTCTCGCGGCGTAGGAGAACGGAAAGATTCGCCCATGTCGGCCTCAACGACGATAGATCAGCCTGCCGTACGACCGGCCGCCTCGGAAGACCGGCGGGAGTGGATCCGTATCGAGGACAAGCTGTTGCTGGAATACCGATTGGAAGGCGAGCAGGAGAAAACGTCTCCCCTACGCCGAGAGATGGTGACCGACGAAATGATCGCGGCCGCGGTCGAAAAACCGACGACCGAACTTCTGGCCCGGTCCGGCGATTTACTGGCGCAGGCGGCGTTGATCCCATGGATCATGAAAGTGGACTGGTTGTTAGAGGTGCTGTTGAAAACATTAGCGAAGGCGCATCCCGGCTGCATGGAGTTGGCGCGAGTGACGACCGTCAACATCAGCGGCGGGGGAATCGGATTCGTCGCGTCGCAGCGATTTAACGCCGGCGATCGATTGGCGCTGAGAGTCATTTTGCCGCCGTTTACGCCGATTCAAGTGGCTGCCAAAGTGATCCGGTCGTCGCCGGATCCGCAGGGGCAGGGATTCGTTCTTGCCGCCGAGTTTGTCGATCTTGGCGCGGATGAGCAGGACCACCTGGTCCGCTACGTTCTCCAGACGCAGGCGGAGCGGCTTCGGACGAGGAGAAAAGACGAGCGATCGGCATGAGGACGGCGTTGTTTTGATGACCGGCGTCTTCTCCGAATCTCGGAGATACGGCGACAAGGCCCGCGCGTGCGGGAATGCCGAATCCGAACACTTTTGACCGAACGGGAGTGATGAAGCGATGAGCACGGCCGAACTCATCAACGAAGCGGACATCAAGGATATCATCGGTCGCATTGAGCGGCAGATCGAAGACCACCGGCTCGTCAACGCGCGAATTACGAGCGAGATCACCATCTTGTCTCTCAATGCCTCCATCGAGGCGGCCAGGGCGGGGGATGCCGGTCGGGGATTCGCGGTCGTCGCGACCGAAGTAAAGAATTTGGCTTCCCAAGCGGCGGAAGCCTCGAAGGAACTGGGAAAAATCCGATCGGAGACGAGCGAATTGGACCGGCGGTTCACGGATCAGGAGTGCGACCGTCTCTCGGAAAAGGCGCAGACGCTCGTTCAGTTGATCGTGAGAAATCTTTATGAACGAACCGCGGACGTTCGGTGGTGGGCGACGGACGAGGCGCTGGTCCAGGCCTTGGAAACCAAGGATCAGACATCGGCCCGCCGGGCCGGCCAGCGGTTGGCTTTGATCAATCGGTTTTACACCGTCTATCTGGATCTTGTGCTCGTCGGCGCCGATGGAACGGTCGTGGCGTGTTCTCAACCTGACAAATACCCGAAGGTGGTCGGAAGCGACGTATCCAAAATGTCCTGGTTCAGAAAAGCCATGGCGACGACCGGCGGCGAGCAGTATGCCGTCGACGACATCGGCTACGATCCTCTGCACGATCACAAATTGACCGCCGTGTACGCCGCCGCTGTCCGGAAAGACGGGAGGACGGACGGAAAAATCATCGGCGTTCTCGGCGTGGCGTTCGACTGGGACAATCAATCGCGGATCATCGTCCAAAAGGAACCCTCGTTTTCGGAGTCCGAATGGAAACGGACGAGGGTGCTGTTGCTCGACAAGGAATTGCGCGTCATCGCGGCTTCCGATGATCGCGGTGTGCTCCAGCCGTTCGCCCTCAAGCATCAGGGGAAGCAGCGCGGGTATTACGTCAATGACGACCATGAGGTGACGGCCTTCGCCAAGACGATCGGCTATCAGGAATACGACGGGCTCGGCTGGTATGGGGTCGTCATCAGGAAGCTGCAGTAGAGAGGTGGAAAGGAACGGGCCTTGGGAAATCATCGGCGGGCGTCGCGCTCAAGTTTTTCGTCGATTGCGCCGATATCACGAACGTCATGAATGAAGCGGGATCAATGAACGGGGAACGGCAGGCGGTCGGCGTGCCCGAGACGAACGGCGAGATTTTGACCGTAATGGACGTGGCCCGTTTTCTTCGGGTGCCCAAATCGACCGTCTACAAGCTCGCCCGAGTCGGCGAATTGCCGGCTTCAAAAATCGGGAAACATTGGCGCTTTCTCCGGCGCGACATCCATGAATGGCTTCGTGCCAGGTCTCAGCAAAATTAGCGGCCGTCGTTCGTCGTGTATTTCCCTCCTGCAGTCGTGAGTCGTCCTCATGTTCGATCACGAAGTCGCCGATAAATAAAAGCGCTCAATGCCGGATCAAGCAAGATTCAGGGATGTCGTGATGTCCGCGGGCGCGTGCGTGATGAGAAAGGGTGTCGGTGCCGTCCGTGCCGTTGCGTCTCGGCACGGCTTCATGAAGGAGGCGATATGCCGGCCGATCTGACGATGAAAGTCCTCGTCGTCGACGATATGGCGACGATGAGAAGAATCGTGAAGAACGTGCTGAAACAACTTGGGTTCAGTCGCGTCGAAGAAGCGGAAAACGGAGCGGAGGCTCTGCAGAAACTGCGGGCCGAGACCTACGGCCTTGTCGTGTCCGATTGGAACATGCCCGTCATGACGGGCATCGACATGCTGCGGGCGATCCGAGCCGATGAGAAGCTGAAATCGATCCCCGTGTTGATGGTGACGGCCGAGGCTCAGCAAGGCAATCTCATCGAAGCGATTCAAGCGGGAGTCAGCAATTACATCGTCAAGCCGTTTACGGCGGAAACGATGCAGGAGAAGTTGGCAAAAATCTTCAAGTAAGGTCCCGCGTTCGGGCCTCTGCGCATCACCGTGGCGCGGAAAGAGAGCCGAGTCTTTCATGGAGACGGACGTCGAGCGAAGATTGGGGACTTTGTACGGAGAGATCGGGGCGTTGGCGCGGTTCGTCGAGAACGCGATGAAGGCCGTTTCGGAAGTCGGTCGCCCCCTCGTGAAGAGCGGCGCTGAGCTTCCGACCGTCACCTCTCACCTGGCCGACCTGAGCAAGATGACGGAAGAGGGCGCGCTTGAAGTGATGCGATTGACCGAGCTGATTCAGGACACCCGCGTCCGTTTGGTGACGGAATGCCGGGCGATCGCCGAAGCGGTCCGAGAAATCGACGGCAAGACGCTCGCGGACAGAATCGAGAACGTCATCGCCGAGCTGAACCAAGACGAGCGACGGTTGACGGAAATCATGACCGCCCTCTCATTTCAAGATCTCGTGGCCCAGCGGGTCAAAAAACTGGTCGTGATTCTCGAAGACGTGCACGAGAAACTGATGAAACTCGTCGTCGCCTTCGGCATCCAACAATATCGGGACGGTCCCGCGGCGGACGGGAAAACCGAAGAACTCCTCCGGCAGCTCGAACAGTCGCGAAGCGGCGGAATCAAGCAACACACGGCCGACGAGATTCTGGCGCGGTTCGGATTTCAGTAACGCGCACGGTGCGATCGTCGGATTTCAGGCGCCGGGCTCAGACAACGATGGAGAGAACGTGCGGTCACAAACTCATTGCCCGTCCCTGTTCGATCGGCACTCTTCCCCTTGCAAGGCGGCCGCATCCCCGGGGGGCCGTCATCATGAGCGATAAAGAATGGACATCGCCACGATCATAGGCATCGTCGTGGCTCTCGGAGCCATCATCGGCGGGCAAGCGTTGGAAGGCGGCCACTTGGGCTCGATCCTTCAATTGACGGCCTTCGTGATCGTCATCGGCGGCACGATCGGCGCCTGCTTGGTCCAAAATCCGCTGCCGGTCGTCTTGAAGGCCGTGGGCGCGTTGTCCCTGGCGCTTGCCGGGCCCCGTATCGACAACAAGGAAACGATCAAGTTGATTCTCGACCTGGCCAACGTATCGCGAAAACAGGGATTGCTGGCGTTGGAGAGCAAACTGAAAGAAATCAAAGATCCGTTCATGAAAAAAGGGGTGCAGTTGATCGTCGACGGCACCGACCCCAAAGCCGTGCACGAGATCTTGGAAGTCGAAGTAGAGCATCATGAAGAAGAAGGCATCAAGGCGGCCAAAGTGTGGGAGGCGGCCGGAGGATATGCCCCCACGGTCGGTATTTTGGGCGCGGTGCTCGGGTTGATTCACGTCATGGAAAACCTTGCCGATCCGTCCAAACTCGGCAGCGGCATCGCCGTCGCGTTCGTGGCCACGGTGTACGGCGTGGGCGCGGCGAATCTGTTTTTTCTGCCGTTGGCGAACAAAATCAAAATGAAACTGAAAGAAGAAGCCGGGTCGCGCAATTTGACCATCATGGGGCTGGTGGGGCTCGCGCAAGGAGAAAATCCCAGGTTGTTGCAGGAGAAACTCGAAGGATTCCTGCCTCCCAACGAACGGTCGAAACCGGCCAAGAAGTGAGCGGTCGATAGCAAGAAAGTTCCCGGTTGTCAGTAGTCAAAGAAACCGAGAACCAATCCCTGCCTCTCTTCACCGGCGGATGGTCGTCAATGGCGAAACACAAACACGAAGAGCACGAAAACCACGAGCGATGGCTCGTGTCGTACGCAGACTTCATCACCCTGTTGTTCGCGTTTTTCGTGGTGATGTATTCGGTTTCGGCCGTCAATGAAGGTAAATTCCGCACGGTCAGCGAGTCGATCCGAGCCGCCCTCCGTCCGGTGTCCAACCCGGAAGTATCGCAGATGATTTTCAGCGTCGGCCAGTACCGGCCGGCCATGAAAGCGCCATCCCTTCCAGGGTCCAAGGAATTGGCGGTCCGGCGCCTGCGCGATCTGGTGAAGTCGTCCCAGACATCGTCCCAGTTCGCGCTGATTCACATGTTGGAGAAGGAAGACGGCGACATCATCATCACGATACCGGACAACATCCTGTTCAAAAGCGGCGAAGCGGCGATTCGCCAAGAGGCGCTGTCTTTTTTGAAGGGGCTGGCGAGCGCGCTGCTGGAGTTGAATCGGCACGTTCGAGTGGAGGGCCATACGGACAACGTACCCATCAGGACGGCGCAGTTTCCGTCAAATTGGGAACTCTCGGCGACGCGGGCCGTGATGGTCGTGCGGGTGCTGTCCGAACTGTACGGAGTGCCGTCCGATCATCTGGCGGCCGTCGGGTATGCCGATACCAGGCCGGTGGCGTCCAATCTGACCCCGGACCAACGGGCCAAAAACCGGCGCGTGGAAGTCATCATCCTTGAACATGCCCCCGCTTTTTCACCTCGTTTCCCGGAAGACGGCCAAGAGAGCTTCGATCAATCATCGAGCGGGATCGAGTCGTCTCCGACCCGGCCTTTTTCGACGGGCTTCGATTTGCCGAAAAGTCCGGACTTCCAGCAAGAAAATATAGCCCGATAATCGGGCGATGGGCCGATTTCTATCAAGAATTGCGGGCGATCTGCCGATATCGTTTCCGATCCGGCTCGTTACGAGAGAACGGATCGGACTGAAAGCGGAGAACTCGGCCTCATGACGGTCTGATCAGGAGCATCGACGTGGAAGAAAATCCCAGGCAACTGACCCCGACGGGCGATTTGACGATTTTCGAAGTCGAGGACTTCAAGAAGGCGTTGGTCAAGTTGTTTCAAAACGACGGCCTGGTTTCTCTGGATCTTTCGCAGGTGGGTCGTGTCGACACGGCGGTGATTCAATTGCTGTGGGCGGCTCGAAAGGAAGGAAGGATGTTCGTCGCGGGCATGTCCGAAAACTTGCAGGCAACGTTGAACCGATTGGGATTCTCCGAGCCGCTCGGCGAATAGCCGGGCACGATGATCATGGCCGTGGACACAGACGTTCTCCGTGGAGACTCGAACGATTCCCCCGACGCGGACGAGCTCCGGAGACTGCGAGCGCATCAACGGGCGTGGCGGACGATCGCTTCGTGCGCCGTGCGCCTCATTCCGATCTTGAATGAAGAAATGGCGACCGTCACTTGGATGACCGAGCGCGCTGCGATGGAACTCGGAACCCATCTTCAAGCCTTGGCGTCGATGCAGGGCTCGGTGCATCAAAAGGAGCGCGCGGCAAGCGTTTCAAAAATCGTCATGGCGCTCCAGTTTCAGGATATCGTCGGTCAAAAGTTGAACCATGTCGGCAAGGCATTAAATGAGTGGCGCGGCCGCATGGAGGAACTGCTCGACGCGACGCAAGGCGAGCGCGCGGCGGATCGGCTTGCGGAAGTGGAAACGATCGAGCGGAGCCTTATCGCGATGGAAGCGCGTTGCTCCGACGTCTCGGCGTTCAAGATCGCCGACCAAGAGCCGACGGCCGATGGCGTGGAATCCCCTCGGACGACCGAATCGGTCACGCTGTTTTGAGCGAGCCGGTCGTCGGGACGGAGACAATGCCTTGAAAAACCGAACCGTTCAAATCGGAGGATGAAGATGGGAAAAACCGCCCTCGTCGTCGATGATTCGCCCACCATGCGCCAGATGGTCGCCTTCACGCTCATGAACGCGGGGTTCACGGTGATCGAAGCCGAGCACGGGAAAGACGCCGTCAAGAAAATCGCGGGAAAAAAAATGGACATCGTCGTGACGGACCTCAACATGCCGGAGATGGACGGCATCGCGCTGATCAAGGAGCTGCGGAAGTCGGCCGATTTCAAGTACACCCCGATTCTGATGTTGACGACCGAGTCGGCGGTCGAAAAAAAGATGGCGGGAAAGGAAGCCGGGGCCACCGGGTGGATCGTGAAGCCGTTCAATCCGGACGTGTTGCTCGGCACGATCGCCAAAGTCCTGCCGGCATGATGCGTCGTGCGGGTTTCGGGAAGCGTGAAACGCCGGAACCGAGTCGATCACGGGCTTCGCAAGCGATGGGTTCAAGATGAGCAACGAGTTCGATCAATTCAAGGACGCGTTTTTTGAAGAGGCGGCGGAACATCTCGCGATCATCGAGGAAGGGCTGCTCCAGTTGGAGCAACATCCCGAGGATCTCGATCTCTTGAACAAGATCTTTCGCTCGGCCCATTCGATCAAAGGGGCGAGCGGCATGTTCGGCTTCGACGCCGTCGCTCAGTTTACGCACAAGATGGAGACGCTCTTGGATCTTCTCCGGAGCGGCAAGAAAAGCGTCACGCCGAGCGTCGCGGATTTGCTGCTCAAGTCCACGGATTGTCTGAAAACGTTGATGGAGGAAGTCAAACTCAATACGCCGGTGGATGAGAACGTCGTGCAACGGCTCTCGACCGAACTGGCCGCCGTCAGCGCGGGGGAGGGAGAACGAGCATCGGCCTCCTCGCCGACGGCGGTTGCCGAACCGCCCGCGTCGTCGGGGGGGGCGTATGACATTCGCTGGACTCCGCCCGAATGGATCTTTCGGCGCGGGCTCGACCCGCTGCAGATCTTCAAGGAACTGGCCCGCATCGGGCGCCTCAGCCGCGTGAACGTCGATACGTCCCGGCTGCCGGATCTTCACGACGTGAATCCCGAGACGTGTTATCTGTCTTGGACCCTGCGGCTCGAAACCGCCGCGTCGCTGAAAGAGGTGGAATCGGTCTTTGAGTTCGTGCGGGAAGACGGCGGGCTTTCAATCCAAGCGGTCGCGGTTCCGGATTCCGCACCTGCGGTCTCGGGCGCCGACGTTCAACGCGGGGCCAAAAGGACGACGCCCGAAATTTCCGAGGATGGACCGAAGTCGATCGGCGAGATTCTGGTCGAAAGCGGAGCGGTCTCCAAAGAGGCGTTGGAGCGGGCGTTGTCGCAGCAGAAGCGGGTCGGCGAGATTTTGATCGAGCAGAAAGCCGCGACGCCCCAGCAGATCGAACAGGCGCTGCAAACGCAACGGCAAATGGAGGCCGCCGCGCAGGCCAAGAAGGCCGATACGACGTCCATCCGCGTCGACACCGCCAAAATCGACAAGCTGATCAACTTGGTCGGGGAGCTGGTCATCACGCAGTCGATGTTGAGCGATCTGGGAACCCGTTTTGAGATGGGACAGATTCATGTTCTGCTGGAGCGCATCGCGCAACTGGAGCGGAACACGAGGGAGATCCAAGAGCGGGTCATGAGCATTCGCATGGTTCCGATCGGGACGGCGTTCAGCCGGTTCCCCAGACTGGTCCGCGACTTGGCCGGCAAATTGGGGAAAAAAATCAGCTTGGTGCTGTCCGGTGAAGAGACCGAGCTCGACAAGACCGTCATCGAAGCGATCGGCGATCCTCTGACGCATCTGGTGCGCAACGCCGCGGACCATGGGCTGGAGACGCCGGAAGAACGGCTGGACAACAATAAGCCGGAAACCGGCGTCATCAAGCTGCACGCGTTTCACGAAGGGGGGAGCATCTGCATCACCGTCGAAGACGACGGACGCGGCTTGAATCGCGACAAAATCCTCGCCAAGGCCGTCAAGCAAGGATTGGTCGCCGACGGTGCCGCATTGTCGGACGATCAAATCTACGCGCTGATCCTGAGGCCGGGTTTCTCGACCGCCGACAAGGTCTCTGATCTGTCGGGGCGAGGCGTCGGCATGGACGTGGTGAAACGCAATATCGAGGCGTTGGGGGGCACCGTCTCGATCAAGACGGTGTTCGGCAAAGGCACGACCTTTACGCTCAAGCTGCCGTTGACGCTGGCCATCATCGAAGGCATGACGATCCGGGTCGGGCGGGAAACCTACATCGTTCCGATGCTGTCGATCCTGGAGTCGATTCAGCCGAAACCGGAGGCGGTGAAAACCGTCGTCGGAAAGGGAGAACTGATCGACGTGAGAGGGATCTATCTGCCGGTGATTCGGCTGTATGACGTCTTCGATGTGAAGCCGGAGTACGTCGATCCGGCGAAAGCCATTCTTCTGATTTTGGAAACGGAGGGCGAGCGGGTGGCGGTGATGGTGGATGAGATTCTCGGCCAGCAGCAGGTGGTCATCAAAAGCATGGAGCAAAACTTCCGCAAAGTGCAAGGGATTGCGGGGGCCACGATTTTAGGAGACGGGACCGTGGGATTCATCTTGGATGTCCGCGGTCTGTTGGAAATCGCGCGTCAGGGAACGCCGATGGCGATGGTTGCCGCATAGCGCGAGCAGCAAGTTTCACGTTTCGAGTTGCACGTTTCAGGGGTGACGTGGGAACAAGAAACCTGAAACGTGAAACCTGCAACTGAAGATGATGAACCGATTGCGGGAGTGAAACGACACCTTATTCAGAAAGGCCAAGATGATGTTCGATACGGCTGACTCGATGATCGAGGTCTTCGACCCGCTCATGGAGTTGCGCGTAGGACAGTTTCAGGAGCGCGCGCACCTCTCGAAATTCCCGATCCATGTAGTCGCGGTCTTCGGCGTGCCGGCGGTCCAGATGCATCTGAAATCCCTCGGCCACCGATTGGATGTCATGGCGAAGGCTTTCGATCAAAACTCCGGTGTGCCGCTTGGTTTCTTCAGCCGTGGCGGCGATGTCCTGGCGGAGGTTGTCAGCGGAAGCGACGATTTCCTGGCGGAGTTCTCCGGCCGTGGAAGTGATGTCCTGGCGGAGGGCAGTGGCCGTGGCAGCGATTTCCTGGCGGAGGTTGTCAGCGGAAGCGGCGATGTCCTGGCGGAGTTCTCCGGCCGTGGAAGCAATGTCCTGGCGGAGAGCAGTGGCCGTGGCAGCGATTTCCTGGCGGAGGTTGTCAGCGGAAGCGG
>JANDJG010000014.1:39005-42183 GCA_024331085.1 Nitrospira sp.
TCCTGGCGGAGGTTGTCAGCGGAAGCGGCGATGTCCTGGCGGAGTTCTCCGGCCGTGGAAGCAATGTCCTGGCGGAGAGCAGTGGCCGTGGCAGCGATTTCCTGGCGGAGGTTGTCAGCGGAAGCGGCGATGTCCTGGCGGAGGCTGGCAGTCGTGGTTTCTTGGGATTCGCGCAAGGCGGCGATGTCGCGGCGCAGGCCTTCGGTGGCCGCCGTCACGATCCGTTCAACCTGGGCAAGGGATTCGGAATCCATGGTCCTCCTCCGCGCGACAGCCGAGAAGTGTAGGGTTTCCAAGGGGGGATGTCAACGGAATGAATGATGGAGAGTTTCAAGTTTCGAGTTTCATGTTTCAAGTTGTCCGGAAACAGTCTCAGAAAACTAGAAACTTGAAACCTGCAACTTGAAGCTTTGAACTTCAAACCTGAAACCTGAAACCTGAAACCTGAAACATCTCTGGAGACCCTATGGCGCTCATGATCAACAACAACTGCATTGCCTGCGATGCTTGTCTGCCGGCCTGCCCCAACCAGGCGATCTTCGACAAGCGCAGCGCCGCCGAATCGAAAGGCTATCGTGTCGCGGGGCAATTAGGCATCAAGGACGACATTTACGCGATCGCCTACGACCGGTGCACGGAATGCGTCGGGCATTTTGAGGAGCCGCAGTGTATGTCTGTCTGTCCGATCGGCGAGTGCTGCGTACCGGATCCGGATCGACCGGAGTCGCGCGTCGCTCTGTTGGAACGGGCTCGCCGCCTTCATCCGAACAAGATGATCGATCAAGACAAGGCATGGACGGGGATCAGAGGATGACTGAAAGACGTGAACGAAGGTGTCGGTTCCCAGAGAAGGTACCGGACGGAATCAAGCAAGACGAGGGAGTGGAGCCAAGACTCGACATTCACACAATTTTCTCGGGCGGTCTCGGTGTGGCTTGCGGGGGAAGGAGGATCAGATGGCGGCTGTAACGGCGTTGGAAACCTCGGTGAAGCAACCGCACCAACAGAGCGGCGTGCAGAGCGGCGTGCAAAGCGGCGCGGCGGCGGACGGCAGTCAATTGTTGACCTTCAAACTGGGCGACGAGCTGTACGGGGTGGATATTTTGCGCGTGCAGGAGATCAAGGGCTATACCGCCGTCACCCGGATTCCCAACACGCCGCCTTCCATCAAAGGCGTCATCAATCTGCGGGGCACGATCGTGCCGATCGTGGAGCTGCGGACGGTCTTTGGGATGCCGACGATCGACGTGACGCCCTTCACCGTCATCATCGTGGTGGTGGTGCGTGAAAAGGTCATGGGGTTGGTGGTGGATTCGGTTTCCGATGTGTTGACCATCGACCGACAGGACATTCAACCGCCGCCGGCCTTCGGCTCAAGGGTGGATGTGAGTTGCTTAAGCGGGATCGCCAAATCGGGAGACAAACTGGTGGCGTTGTTGGATATCGACCGTTTCTTGGCGGACAGTTGAAGTAAACGAAATCCGCGGGTGGTATCCGAAGAGCGCAGCGTAGGGAATCGGACCGCCTGCCGAGCCTGAGCGGACTTGTACGGTCTTTTCAGCCTCGGTCGGCCGGCCCAACGGACGAGTAAGGAACGTGCAAAAAGGAGAAGGCCCATGTTGGGAACACTGTTGGGATCATCGACCGGGAATCTGAAACGGTACGGTCAAGCGGCCGATCGCGCGCAGGTCGTGCTCGAGCTGACGCCCGATGGGACGGTGGTGACGGCGAACGATCGATTCCTGGAGCTCACGGGCTATGGCCTGGATGACATCAAGGGAAGGCCGCATCGCCTCTTCTGCGACCAGGCTGAGGCGGAGAGTCCGGAGTATCGCGCCCTCTGGGAACGGGTGCGTGGAGGCGCAATCGAATCCCGCGTGGCGAAATGGCTGGGCAAGGACGGCAAGGAAGTGTGGTTGGCGGCGTCATTCGTTCCTCTTGGTGGAGGAGTGCCCGGCAACATCGTCGTGGTCGCGACCGACGTGACAGCGTTGGCCACGGAATTGGAAACCGTCAAGGAAGAACTTTCCGTGCGCCAAGCCATTATGGACATCACCGGTGTCGTTTCGGAGGCGAATCTCAAGGGCGACATCGTTCATATCAACGACTACTTTTGCCGGCTTTCCAAGTACAGCCGTGAGGAACTCGTGGGCAAGCCGCACAACATCGTGCGGCACCCGGACATGCCAAAAGAGGTCTTTAAACAGATGTGGGCCACGATCGGGCGGGGGCAGATCTTCCGTGGCATCGTGAAAAACCGAGCCAAGGACGGCACGCCCTATTATGTGGACGCGGTCATCGCACCGTTCGTCGATAAGAAGACGGGCAAACCCAAGAAGTATCTCGGCGTCCGCTACGACATTACCCAATACGAGATTCAACGCCACAACATGCAGGGGCTCATGGACGCCATCAACCGGGTGTATGCAATGGTCGAGTTTCAGTTGGACGGGACGATCCTCGCGGCCAATGACAATTTCCTCAAAATAAGCGGCTACACGATGGACGAACTCAAGGGCAAGTCGCATCGGCTCTTCTGCGAACCGGCCGGCGTCCAAAGCGCGATGGAGGATACGCTGTGGGAGAAACTGAGCCGGGGCGAGTTCGATGCAGGGGTCTATCGGCGTGTGGGTAAAGGGGGCAAAGAACTTTGGCTGCAAGCCTCCTATAACCCGGTCAAGGACGAGATGGGCCGCACTTTCAAGATCGTGCTGCTCGCCACCGACATCACGGGGCGGCGGCAGGCTCAGGCCGAAGTTGAACGATTGATCAAAGCGGCCTCCGACGGTCATCTGTCGGAGCGCATCGCGCTGGAGGGATTCGAAGGAGAAGCGAGAGAACGGGCTGCGAATTTCAATCGACTGCTCGATGCAGTGGCCACTCCGCTTCACGAAGTGCAGGAGGTCATGACGGCGGTCGGGGAAGGCGATCTCACCAAGCACATGACCGGCGACTACCGGGGAGACTTTGCGGCGATCAAAACCAGTATCAACGTCGCTTTGGATCAGTTGACGCAGATGATCAGCACGGTGCGAGAAGCCGTGGAATCGGTCCGGTCCGGCTCGGAGCAGATTTCCCAAGGCAGCGGTGATCTGGCGCAGCGGACGAGCGAGCAGGCGTCGGCGTTGGAGGAGACGTCGGCGTCGATGGAGGAGATGACGGCGACGGTGAAGCAGAA
>JANDJG010000204.1 GCA_024331085.1 Nitrospira sp.
TGATCGGGCATGCCGTGCGCCACGGGGCGACGCTGCTCAACGGCGAGCGCGAAGTCGTGAGCGGAATCGTTCTGATGTTGCGAGGGGGAAACGCCAGAGACGTGGTGGAGGGCATCAAGGCGCGCATTGAGGACATCCATGCCAAGGGACTGTTGCCCAACGGGATGCGCATCGTGCCGTTCTATGATCGAATCGAACTGATCACCGCCGCATTGAACACGGTGTACAAGGCTCTCGCCGAAGGCGTGACGCTGGTCGTCGTCGTG
Organism: Nitrospira sp.; assembly: GCA_024331085.1. GTDB lineage: Bacteria > Nitrospirota > Nitrospiria > Nitrospirales > Nitrospiraceae > Nitrospira_D. The sequence continues at coordinate 267 of JANDJG010000204.1, forward strand.
TTGTTTCTGTTTCTGGGCAATATTCGCAGCGCGCTGATCGTCGTGGCCACGTTGATCCTGGGTCCGCTGGCCACCTTTATCGTGATGGGACAGGTCGGGTTAACGGCCAATCTCATGTCGCTCGGAGGCTTGGCCATCGCGATCGGCATGATGGTCGATGGATCGGTCGTGGTGGTGGAGAACGTCTATCGCCACCTGTCGCACCAATCGTCCGCCGGCGTCTCCAAATCGGAGCTCATCAGAGAGGCGGTCAAAGAGGTAGGCCAACCGGTGGTGTTCGGCATTCTCATCATCATCGTGGTGTTTCTGCCTCTGCTCTCCCTGCAAGGAATGGAAGGCAAAATGTTCAAGCCCCTTGCCTATACCATCATGATCGCACTGTTGGTCTCGTTGATGCTCTCGCTCACGCTCTCTCCGGTCCTCTGCTCGTTGGCGTTGACGCGCGGATCCGAGGACGATCCGTGGATCGTGAGAGCCGCCAAAGGGCTGTATGCTCCGGCGCTGCGATGGGCGTTGGGGCATCGTCTCGTTGTGGTGACGCTGGCGGTCGGCGCGTTGATCGGCAGCCTGATGTTGGTCCCCTTATTGGGAAGCGAATTTATTCCCATTTTGAACGAAGGAGCCATGGCTCCCCAAACGATCCGACTGCCGAGCGTGTCGCTGGAAGCCTCTCTTGCCATCGAGAAACGAGCGCAACGGGCGATCATGGAGTTCCCGGAAGTCGAGATGGTGGTCTCGAAAATCGGGCGCACGGAGTTGGGCAACGATCCTCAGGAGCCGAATGAGAGCGATCCCGTCGTCAGACTGCGCCCGCTCGATCAATGGACGACGGCGAAGACGATGCCGGAATTGATGCAGAAGGTGAGAGAACGGCTCTCTCAGGTGACGGGCGCGACGTTTTTGATCAGCCAACCCATCCAACAACGGGTGGACGAATTGATTTCCGGCGTGCGGACCGAGGCGACGGTCAAGTTGTTCGGCGATGACTTGGAGGTGCTCCGAACCAAAGCCGAGGAAATCGCCGCCGTGCTTGGAACCGTGCGCGGGGTCCGCGACATCAAGGTCGAGCAATTGTTCGGCCAACCCTATCTCACCATCGACATCGATCGCGGCAAGATCGCGCGGCACGGGTTGAACGTGGCCGACGTGCGGCAGATCATCACGACGGCGATCGGCGGCGAAGTGGCGACGCGGGTCTATGAAGGTCAACAACGGTTCGATCTCGTCGTTCGATTTCCAGAACAATATCGGGACGGGGTGGACGCCATCAGCAACATTTTGTTGATGGACCAGACCGGGGCGCTGATTCCCTTGGCGGACCTCGGCACGATCAAACTCGAAGAGGGGCCGGGACGGATCAGCAGGGAGCGTCTCCAACGGTACGTCTCGATCGGCTTCAACACGTTGGGGCGCGACATCGGCAGTTTGGTCGCCGAGGCGCAACGCAAAATCGCCCAGCAAGTCGTGCTTCCCACCGGCTATACGGTGTCGTGGGGCGGCTCGTTCGAGAACATGGAGCGGGCCATGTCAAGGCTGCGCGTCATCGTTCCGGTGACGATCGGGCTGATCTTTTTATTGCTTTATTCGACGTTCGGCTCTCTTCGCCAGGCCGTGCTGATCATTCTCAACCTCCCCTTCGCTTTGATCGGCGGAGTGGTGGCGCTGTGGGTCACGGGCGAGTATCTGAGCGTGCCGGCGTCCGTCGGATTCATCAATCTTTTCGGCGTCGCCGTGCTGAACGGCATCGTGTTGGTGTCGTACATGAACAA
>JANDJG010000205.1 GCA_024331085.1 Nitrospira sp.
GCGGATGGTGGTATCGGAGCGGCTGGGCGACGCCGTCTCGCTTGCCCTGCAGGGTCGTGAGCGTGGGCAATCTCACCGTCGGCGGAACCGGCAAGACGCCGGTCGTCATCTTGCTGACGGAATGGTTACAAGCCGAGGGGCTGAAGGTCGCCGTGCTGAGCCGTGGCTATAAACGGACGAAAGGAGCCGATCGGTTGCTGGTCTCCGATGGAGTTCGGTTGCTGACCGGCCCGTCGGAAGCGGGCGATGAACCGTTTCTCATCGCCAAGCGATGTCCCTCCGCGATTGTGGCGGTAGGGGCGGACCGAACAGAGGTGGGCCGATGGATTTTATCGCAGCACAAGGTGGATTGCGTGGTCTTGGATGATGGATTTCAACACCGGAGACTTCATCGGGATATTGACGTCGTCTTGCTCGATGCGACTGATGCGGCGGGGCTCGACGCGCTGGTGCCGGCCGGTCGTCTGCGTGAGCCGCTGGAGGGGCTGGCTCGCGCGACGGCGGTGGTCGTCACGAGAGCCGATTCGCGGGAAAACGTCGAGGCAGTTCATCGGCGGCTGAGGAAGGCCGGCGTCACGTTCAACGACGAGATCGAGGTTTCGTTCAAGCCGGAGTCGCTGGTCTCGGTGCGGGGTGATGGGAACCGGCCGCTCGAATGGGCTCAAGGGAAACGAGTATGGCTGGTGAGCGGCATCGGCAACAGCCGATCGTTCCGCCGGTCCGCTGAGGGGATAAGCGTGACGATCGTGGGCGAGACCGCCTTCGGCGATCATCATCACTATCGCTTGGATGATGTCCGCCGAATTCGATCCGAAGCCGGGGCTGCCGGAGCCGAACTGGTGTTGACGACGGAGAAAGATGCCGGGAAATTGTCGCCCTTTCTTGAGCGGGAGGACTCCTGGTGGGCGTTGCGGATTCGCGTGGAGATCCTCCGAGGGCTGGAGCGGTTGAGACGCCTGGTTTTCGACGAAAAAGGAACAGGACGGAAGACCGATGCGTAGGGAATCGATCAAGCGGCTTGTCGCGCGGGCGCCGAATTGGATCGGCGACGCCGTCATGTGCGAGCCCGCGTTGCGCGGGCTCCGGTCGCTGTTTCCTCAGGCGGAACTGACGGTGCTGGCGAAGCCCTCCGTCGCGGAGCTGTTCTCCGGTCATGCTGGCGTGGACCGGATCGTCCTCTATGATGACCGTCATCTGCACGCCGGCCTTTCGGGAAAATGGGCGCTCGCCGAGACGCTGCGCCGACACCGATTCGATCTGGCCGTGTTGTTTCAAAACGCCTTCGAAGCGGCGTTTCTGACGTGGCTGGCCGGCATCCCGCGCCGATACGGGTATGCCACCGATGGGCGCGCCATGTTGCTGACCGATCCGGTCGCGGTTCCCGACCTCCGGAAACCCGTTCATCAAGTCGCCTATTACTGGAACTTGCTCAAACCGCTGGGGCTGAACGGAGAGCCGATGGCTCCGGCGCTGACCGTCTCGTCGGATGAGGAACGGACGATGGGCGAGAAACTGGCGTCGGCGGGAATCGGACCGTCGGATCTCATCATCGGGATCAATCCCGGCTCCATCTACGGAGCGGCCAAACGATGGCTGCCCGATCGCTTTGCGGACGTCGCGCAACGACTGGTCGGACGATTGCGAGAAGATGAGGGAAGAGAGGCGGCGGTCGCGATCATCGGCGCCAAGGGGGAAGAAACATTGGGCCGACAGATCGCGGTTCGGATCAACGCACGGACGGCGGTCTTGTCCGGGACGACGACGGTTCGAGAATTGATGGCGGCGATCAAGCGGTGTCGACTGTTGCTGACCAACGACACAGGCCCGATGCATATCGCCGCGGCGTTCGGCGTGCCGGTCACGGCGATCTTCGGCCCGACGGATTGGCGCACGACATCCCCCTATGGGCAGGAAAGGGGCATCGTGCGGGCGCCGGTCGATTGCGCCCCTTGTCTTTTGCGAGAATGTCCGATCGATCACCGCTGCATGACCAGGGTGTCGGTGGATCAGGTGTACGAGACGGCGGTGAAACAAC
>JANDJG010000086.1 GCA_024331085.1 Nitrospira sp.
TGGCATCCCAAAGGCGCGATGATCCGGCTGTTGATCGAGAATTTCTGGCGCGAGCAACACATCAAAGACGGCTACGAGTTGGTGTATTCTCCCCACGTCGCTCGTCTCGACTTGTGGAAAACCAGCGGTCACGTCGATTTCTACCGCGAGAATATGTTTGCCGCGATGAAGGTGGAGGGCAGCGACTATCAGCTCAAACCGATGAACTGCCCCTACCACATCATGATTTACAAGTCGCATCTCCGCAGCTATCGGGATCTTCCCATCCGATACGGCGAGTTGGGAACGGTCTATCGTTATGAACGGACCGGCGTGCTGCACGGACTGTTGCGTGTGCGCGGGTTTACGCAGGACGACGCCCATTTATTCTGCCGGCCCGATCAGATGGAAACGGAAGTCAGCCGGGTCCTGGACTTTACCTTTCTCATGCTGCGGACGTTCGGATTCGCCGACTTCGAGGTCTTTCTCTCGACCAGGCCGAAAGAATCGGTCGGGTCCGACGAACACTGGACGCAAGCGACCGGAGCCTTGGAGGCGGCGATTAAAAATCGACAAATCGCCTATCGCGTGGACCAGGGAGGAGGCGCCTTCTACGGCCCCAAAATCGACATTAAGATCAAAGACGCGTTGGGTCGCTCGTGGCAATGCTCCACCATCCAGGTTGATTTCAACAACCCCGAACGATTCAAACTGAGCTACATCGGCGAAGACGGCAAGGCCCATCAGCCCATCATGATCCATCGTGCCTTACTGGGATCGATCGAACGGTTCTTTGGAATCTTGATCGAGCACTACGGAGGCGCCTTTCCCACGTGGCTCGCCCCGGTCCAGGCGACGGTGATGAACATCACCGATCATCAACGGGACTATGTCGCCGCCGTCGCCGCAGAGCTGAAAGCCGCCGGGTTTCGAGTCGAGGCGGATCTGCGCAATGAAAAAATCGGGTTCAAAATTCGCGAAGCGGAGAAGGCGAAAGTTCCGTTCATGCTGGTGGCGGGAGATCGCGAAATCCAGGGGAGAACCGTCTCGGTGAGGGGGCGAAGCGGCGCGAACCTGGGCAACATGCCGGTGTCCGGAGTGATCGATCTCCTTCGCGCCGAAACCGCGCGAGCCCGGCCGGACATCCAATCCATACAAGGAGGTGGCTTATCGTTCCCAAACTGCGCGTGAATCGTGAGATCCGCGTCCGAGAGGTGCGGGTGATCGGACCCGGCGGCGAACAGCTGGGCATTCTCCCGACCCCGGAGGCGCTCCGTCAGGCTCAAGAAAGCGGTTACGATCTCGTTGAGGTCGCTCCCACGTCGATACCGCCGGTCTGTCGGATCATGGACTACGGCAAATACAAATACGAGCTCAACAAGAAAGAGCATCAGAGCCGGCGCCATCAAAAGTCCACGCAAGTCAAAGAAATCAAGCTCCGGCCTCGCACGGACAAACATGACTTGGAAATCAAGGTTCGACAAATGAGAGCGTTCCTGGAAGACGGTAATAAAACCAAGGTCACCTTGACCTATCGAGGGCGTGAGATGGCCAACCAAGAAATGGGCCGCGCGGTCATGAATTCGGTGATCGAACAGTTGGCTCCATACGGCACCATCGAACATGCTCCTCACATGGAGGGGCGAAATTTAATCATGATCGTGGCTCCCAAAAGTTGAGGGGCTTGCATGACGAGCGGTTTACATCCAAAAAACGTCCACCGAGGGAAAACATGAAAATGAAGACGCACAAGGGCGCCAGCAAACGATTCGCTAAAACCGGCAGCGGAAAGATCGTCCGTCGCAAGGCCGGCAAACGTCATCTGTTATCGCATAAAAAACGCGATCGGAAACGCCGCTTGAGCGGCGCGGCGGTCGTCGTCGGCAGAGCAACCGCCGTCTTGAATCAACTCCTCCCTAAATAGTTTTTAGATTGGCCGACACCGGTCGGCAGAACGAAAAGGAGCATGGAACTATGCCTCGCGCAAAAGGCGGACCCAAAACTCGGCATCGAAGAAAGAAGCGGCTCAAGTTGGCAAAGGGGCAATACGGCGGCAGGAGTCGACTCTTCCGCTCGGCGACCGAAAGCGTCGATAAAGGGCTGACGTACGCGTACGTCGGTCGAAAAGACAGAAAAGGCGACTTTCGCCGCCTCTGGATCGCGCGCATCAGCGCAGCGGTGCGCAATCATGGGATGACTTATAGCCGGTTCATCAACGCCCTTAAAAAGGCGAACGTGCTGTTGGATCGTAAAGTCTTGTCTGACATGGCCATCAAAGACGCGGCTGGATTTGAGCAATTGATCGGCCTCGCTAAACAGCACATGGCTCCCGCTGCGGTTTAGTCTCGCCGACCGTTGCCTCTTCCTCCAAGAAGAGGGGAGACGATCCGTCGCCCCTCTTCTCATCTTAAGCTAAGCTCCGTGTAGCGGCGCCCTTTTATCGGAAGCCTGCGGGAGATTTCACAGGGCTCTCCCTGGAACGTTCCGTTCGCCGGTACGCATCCGATCGAGGAGGACACAATGATGGAATCAGCCGCATGGGCGTTTGCGGGGCTCGCGATAGGTTTCTCTCTTGCCTGGTTCATGGCGTCCGCGCGCGCTCAAGTCGAACGTGCGCGCAGGATCGGCGAGGTCGAACAGAGAGCCGGCCGCGCCGAAGCGAACGCGGCGGCGGCAGAAGCCACGACGGCGGAGCTGCGCAGGCAGATTGAAGAAGCCAGAAAAAGCACCGACACCGAATTGCACGAGCTGAGAGCGAGACTTTCCGAGGAACATGCAGCCAGAGTGAAGGCGGAAACCGAGAGACAGGAACTGTCGCAACGGTTGGAGGACGAAAAACGTCTTTTGCGGGAAGCACAAGAGAAACTGGCGGACGCTTTCAAATCCTTGGCGACCACGGCCCTGGAAGGAAGTCAGACGACGTTTCTGACTCTCGCCAAAGAAACCTTCGACAAGGTCTTGGCGGAAGCCAAAGGAGAGCTCGGCAAGAAAGAGGAAGCGATTCGCGGGCTGGTCTCACCTTTGGCCGACTCTCTCAAATCGTTCGATGACCATGTGCGTCGGCTCGAAACGACGCGCCAGCAGGCCTACACCAGTCTTGAATCGCAGCTCACGTTGTTGGCGGGAGCCCAGGAACGCCTTCAGCGGGAAACCGCCAACCTGGTGACGGCCCTCAGAACACCGCGCGTTCGCGGCAGATGGGGCGAACTGACGTTGCGGCGCGTGGTTGAATTGGCCGGCATGTCCGAGCACTGCGATTTCACGGAGCAGTTGAGCGTCACGACCGATCAGGGCCGCATCCGTCCCGACCTCGTCGTTCACCTTCCGGTCGGACGAACCATCGTGGTCGATGCCAAGGTGCCTCTTGAAGCTTACCTCGACGCCGTTTCCTCCGACTCCGAACAACATCGAGCGGACTCGCTGGCGCGTCACGCGGATCACGTGCGAGCCCATATGCTGGCCTTATCGGCGAAAACCTATTGGGATCAGTTTGAGCGAACGCCGGAGTTCGTGGTCATGTTCATTCCGGGCGAATCATTTTTTTCGGCGGCGGCGGACGCCGATCACCGACTCATTGAAGACGGAATGAAGAAACGAGTCGTGTTGGCGACTCCCACCACGTTGATCGCGCTGCTTCATGCGGTGGCCTACGGATGGAAACAAGAGCACCTGGCCGCGAACGCGCAGGCCGTCAGCGACTTGGGCAAGCAACTGTATGAACGAATGAGAACGCTCGCCGGCTATATTACGGACATCGGCAACGGCTTGGATAAAGCCACCCGCGCCTATAACAGCGCCGTCGGTTCTTTGGAAAGCCGGATTCTCCCGGCCGCCAGACGATTCAGAGAACTGGGCGCGGCATCCGGTGATGAGATCCCCATGATGAATCCCCTCGACACTCAAGCGCGCCACATGACGGCTCCCGACCTTGCAAAAGAAAATTGACCGCGGGCGCACCCCCCGGATGCCGCAGCCCATTTGAACGGCCTTCGGATGAACGGCCTCCGGACGACGCGACTTACACCAACTGCTCGAGCCGAGAAAGATTCACCTCGAACGCCACGACCGGCATGGCGATTTGCCAACGTTCGAGAACCTCCGGATGAATTTCGCCGATCAAGCCGATCGGCGTTCCCGAGACGACGATTGTTCCGACGCGGCCGTCCAGAAACGACGGGTGGGGGATCGGCTCCAGACCGTACGTCTTGCCCAAATAATAGAGGCAAGCGTCCAAACAGGAGTGGATTTCGGAAAAATGGGCCGCAGCATGAGCAATCACCGCGCCCAGCACCGTTTCCGTGCAGGAGCCGACTTCGTGCGCCGAATCAAAAATCGCCACCTCGCCGGCTTCAAACAAACGGTGAGGATAGAACGATCGGGCCGACGCCGCTTCGACCCGCAGGAGCGAGGGAATCATCCACTGGCGGAGACAACTGAAGCTTGAAGACATCGCGTTGCGGACTTCCACCATCGTTCCCCACTCCGTCCCCTCCAACCGCATCGCATCGCGGTAGTGAGCCGGAGAGCCGAGGATATTGGAAATGACCTCCTGAAATCCGAGCCCGACCATCAGCTCCCGCGCCCGATCCGAAAGTTGCTCAATCCGGGACAGCCCCCCGACGGTAAATTGCGACGGCATTTCCGGTGAAAACGCCCCGTAGCCCAGGCTCATCGCCACGTCCTCGACCACGTCCATGGCGTGCATCAGATCCTGCCGATAGGGCGGCAACTTGACCATGACCGATTTTTTTCCGGTCGAGACGTGATACCCGTAGGCTTCGAGCGCCTCTTTCACGACCGTCGCTCCGAGTTCTTGACCCAAGGCCCGTTCAATCGTCTCGATTTGAATCGCCCTCGGTCGTCCGATATCGCGCGGCGTGACCACCCGTTTGCCGAACGGAGTTTCATAGGGGTAGCGCACCGCGATCGGCTGGATCGCGGCCCCTCGATCCGCCAAATTGGCGGCAAAGATGTTCAGCGTCAACACGACCATCGCGGCATCAGTCCCCGTCACCTCGACGAACAATTCGTCATCCCCGACCAGCACCTCTCCGATCTCCCGACTGTTGATGACCGGAGGGAACGACAGAGGCCGGTGATCCGCGTCCCGCAGCAGAGGCAGGCGGTTTTGTCCCGCCAAAATAGATCCGTACTCCAGTCCCTTGGGATGGACCATGAGTATTTCCGAGAGGGTCATCGGCGTTTCCATCCCTAAGGGGGTGAACCGCACGTCGTCCGGATTCACCAACTCGTAGGTGACAGGGAAGCGGATCTTCTGAAGCCGATAGATGCCGATCGAAACCGTCTTCCGCTTGTGCCCGAAGATGTCCGCCAGCTTCTCCTGCGTCTGAATGAGTTGGGCCAACCCCTGTTCCGTGACCCGATAACCCGTGGCGGCGCACGCGGCGACATAGGGGCGCACACGATCGAGCCCCGGCGCCACGAGCAGTTGAGGCAATCGCCCGGGCTGCTTGGATAAAAAAGGATAGGGCTTCGCCGTTCCGCCGAGCTTGATGCGGATTTGTCGCGCGATTCCCTCGCAACACCAGAGATCAGGGCGATTGCTGTCTTGCAACTCGACGCGCAACTCTCCGGTGTCCGCCTGATAGCCCTTCATCTCGCCCTTCACGAGGGTGAGCCATTCTTGCAGTTCATCGATCGAGAGCGTTCGCGGCGCACCGGGAGCTCCGAGCAACGATTCCAAATCGCTCTTGAAGATGGAGATCGTGGGCATGGCGTCGCCTAGAACGCTCCTCTGGTCGTACGGATCAGATCCAAGTTATCGGTGAACAGCTCGCGGATATCGTGAACGCCGAGCGCCACCATGGCCATACGGTCCAACCCCAGCCCCCAGGCGATCACCGGCACCGTTACTCCAAGGGGCTGAGTGACCTCGGGTCTGAACAGACCGGCCCCGCCCAGCTCCATCCAGCCCAACCGGGGATGACGGACGTGGAGTTCGACCGACGGTTCCGTAAACGGAAAATAGGCGGGCACGAACTTCACCTCTTTCGCTTGGGCGACTTCTCTGGCAAACAGATTCAGCAAGCCCAACAGCGTGCGGAAGTTGATGTCCTCGCCCAGGACGATTCCTTCGACTTGAAAAAAATCCGTCGCGTGGGTCGCGTCCACTTGATCGTAGCGAAAGCACCGCGCGATCGAAAAATATTTGCCGGGCACCGACGGCGACAAAGCGAGGGTCCTGGCCGACACCGCCGTGCCTTGACTCCGCAACACCAACCGCTTCGCCCGCTCCGGATCAAACCGATACCCCCAGCCGGTCGACCCGGTCGTCCCGCCGTGTTCATGCGTCGCGGCCACGCGCGAGAAAAAGGGCTCGGCGACCGCCGACGCGCGGGCCGGTTCTTTGACGAAATAGACGTCGTGAATGTCGCGGGCCGGGTGGAATTGTGGCATGAACAGCGCGTCCATGTTCCAAAATTCGGTCTCGACGAGCGAGCCGCGCATCTCCTGAAAACCCATGCTGACCAACTTGAGCTTGACCGCGTCCAGAAACTCGCGATACGGATGCTTCTTGCCGGCTGCGATCCGAGGCGGGCGCAGACTGATGGTGTACTTTCGGAACCGCTTCGTTCTCCAACTGCCGTCCTTGAGCAAGTCAGGACTGAGCTGCGCGACTTCCTCCGTTTTGGCCTGACCGGCAAGCGCGTGGATCGCCGCCGCGCCCGCCTGAGACAACGTATAGGATCGCGTCGCGCGCTCTTCGATCCGAAACGGCTCTCTGGCGCTTCCCCGCTTCACCGCGTAATCGTGAATGAGCGCCCGCTGGACCTCCGGGAAACTTTCCAGCGGGCGAGGCGCTTCATCAAGCTCACGGAGCAGCGCGCGCATCGCCTCGACGGAAGGACTCGGCCTGCCGGTGGACTCAAGGCAGCCGCCTTGTACGACCAAAAGAGCCCCCTCTTTTTTGAGACGGCCCACCGCTTTGCTGACGTCGGACGGCTCAAGCCCTTCTTTCGTCTGGAGATCGGCAATCGTCAGCCGCTTCCCCATGCTCGAGGCCTCTCGCGCGGCAGACAGGACGCGATCTAGAGGAGAAGACCGTTCAGCGTAGGTCTTTCCCACCGCCGTCAATGACACGACCGACGTGACCGTCTCAGAAGTGACCGCGAGGAGCTGTTTCGCCAACAACCACTCGATCGCCATGCTCAGTTGAGACGATTCGAGTTTGGTCGCCTCGGCGAGTTGGTCCGTTGTGAGCGCGGCCCCGGCTGGATGAGCCCCAAAGACCCCAAGCACCGCGATTTCGAGGGGATGAAGATTGTCGCAGGAAAACGTTGTATCCACCGAACGCCTATGGATGAACGGAAACCGACCGGCCGGCTGCGCGCAACGCGGCAATAGTCACGGCGTAATCGGAGCCGGAAAAAATCGCCGAGCCGGCGACCAGGACGTCCGCTCCGGCCTCCAACACCTGAGCCGCATTGTCGGTTTTCACGCCGCCGTCTACTTCCAACAAGGCGCGGCTGCCGATCCGATCCAGCATCCGTCGCACGGCCCGTATTTTCGACAAACAGGAGGAGATGAAGGTCTGCCCGCCGAAACCGGGGTTGACGGACATAATCAGCACCAGATCGACGTCCGGCAGAATTTCCTCCAACGAATGAACCGGCGTCGCCGGGTTCAAGGTCACGCCGGCTTTGACACCGTGCTCTTTGATGGATTGAACCGTCCGATGGAGATGAGGGCAGGCTTCCACATGCACGGTCAGGTAATCGGCCCCCGCCTTGGCGAACTCGCCTATGAACGCATCGGCATTCGTGATCATCAAATGGACATCGAGCGGAAGTTTCGTTTCCTTCTTCAGCGCCTGTACGATCGGCGGCCCGACCGTCAAATTCGGCACGAAATGCCCGTCCATGACGTCGACGTGCAGCAGATCCGCCCCGGCCCGTTCGACTGCGGCCGCTTCATCGGCCAGTCGAGCGAAATCGGCGGACAGGATGGAAGGAGCGATCAGAACCGGCCGGCCCATCAGGAGACCTTTCTCAGCCGGGCGGCGTAGAAACCGTCCATTCCGACCTGATTCCCCACGGTTGAAAACGCTCCTTGAGCCGTCATGCAGGAGAGGGCGTTGGAAGGAAGCCAGGGCCCCACGGACTCGCGTACCCAGCCCGGATACCGTCGGCAAAAATGTTCGATCACGTCCTCGGTTTCTTCCGGCTCCGTCGAGCACGTACTATAGACCAGCACCCCGCCGGGCCGCAAGACGGCGGCCGCCGACTCCAAGAGCTCCCGTTGAAGCCGTTGATGCCGTAAAAAAACCGATGGATGTTTGCGCCATTTGATCTCCGGATGCCGCCGCAACACCCCGATGCCGCTGCACGGCGCATCCAAGAGAATCCGATCAACCACTCCATCGAATGGTGAGACTGCAGAGGATTGAACCGATGCGGCATGGCCCTTCCCCCCAAGGTTTCGGTGGATGAGGCGCATCATCTCTTGACTCTTTCGCGCGTCATGGACCACGGCCGTCACAATGGTGATTCCCAACCGGCGACAGTTGTCCCGCAGAAGATCGAGCCTGGCCGGTTTGCGATCGATGGCGATGACGCAGCCGCGATTCTGCATCCGTTCCGCCACATGGGTGGTCTTGCCGCCGGGTGCGGCGCAGACATCGAGCACGAGTTCGCCCGGTTGCGGATCGAGAATGAGCGGGATAAGCTGAGCGGCTTCGTCTTCCACATAGAAATCTCCCTCCGCAAATCCAGGGAGGGTCGTGACGGACCCGCCGGTATGAAGCACGACTCCTACCGGGCTGAAAGTCGTGGTGCCAGCCTCGACACCCTGTCGGCGACACCGATCAAGAAACCGCTCTCTCGTCGTTCGCAGCCGATTCACCCGCACGGTCAAGGGGGGAACGGAACCGGCCGCTCGACAGACGTCGTCCGCCCCTTCAAACCCATGCCGATCCACCCATCGTCGGCACAGCCAGAGCGGAATCGAATGGCGCACGGATAGGGCATGGGCCGGATCAACGACGGGATCCGGCATCGGCGGCTCGGGCATCCGAAGCAGGTTGCGCAAGACCGCGTTCACCAACCCGCTCCAGTCGTGCCCCCACCTCCTCGAATGGGCTTTGGCAAGCCGAACCGATTCGTCGACCGCAGCCGAGGCAGGAACGCGGTCCAAACATAGAAGCTGATAGGCTCCCAACCGCACCAACATTTGAACCCCTGTGGGAAGCCGTGAAAGAGGTTTGTCAAGGACAGAAGCCAGCCGCCAATCGACGAATTCCAACCGCCTCAGAACTCCGTAGATCAGTTCCATTGCGAGGGCCCGATCTCTGGCATCCAGTCGCAACTCCGCAGCCTTCTTTTCCAGTTCATCGTCGACGGTCGCCTGATCGGATTGCAAAGCCAGTAACACGGTCAAGGCGACAGCGCGGGCGGGAGATGGGGGAGAGCCTGAAGACAAACGGTGCGATGACATACGGCAAGAGGGCAAGGAATAAGGGTCACACGGCGGCTCCCAGCCGCTCACCGGCGCTGACACGATGGCCCGCGAGATAGTGACCGACGGACATTCGTTTGGAATTGGCCGTCTGGATTTCGAGAAGCTCCAACGTACCCTCGCCGGTCGCGACCCTGATGGATTGTTTCGTGACGGCCTGCACCGTGCCGGGCCTGCTCGAAGCCGGCTCCGGAGCCGCGACTGCCTTCCAAATAGTCCACCGTTCAGTGCCATGGAAGGTATAGGCGCCCGGCCAGGGCGACAGCCCCCTGATGCGATTGACCAAGGCCGTGGCGCTCATCGCCCAATCGATCGCCCCGTCCTCCTTCTTCAGCAACGGCGCCATCGTCGCTTGGCTATGGTCTTGGGGAATCGGTGTAATCGTGCCGGCTTTGAGTCCCGCGATGGTTTGAACCAGCAACGGTCCCCCCAGTCTCGCCAAGCGGGGAGCCAAGGTCCCGGCCGTATCGTCCGGCAGGATCGGGAGCCGCGCTTGCAGCAGCATGGGACCGGTATCCATCCCTTCATCCATCAACATCGTCGTGATGCCCGTCTCCGTTTCTCCGTTGATCAACGCCCATTGAATCGGAGCCGCGCCTCGATATTTCGGCAACAACGACCCATGCACGTTGATGCAGCCTAAAGGAGGCAAATTGAGAATCGGCGCATGGAGGATCCGCCCGAACGCCGCCACCGCGATCAGGTCCGGCTTCCAACCGGCCAAGGTTTCCAGAAAGTCCGGCGTCCTGATCTTCAACGGTTGAACCACCGGAATGCTGGCTTGCTCAGCGACCACTTTGACAGGCGGCGCCACCAGTGTCTGCCCCCGCCCTTTCGGCCTATCAGGCTGGGTCACAACACCGACAACCTGATCATCCGACTGAAGCAAGGCCTCAAGAGAGGGGACGGCGAATTCCGGCGTTCCCATAAAAACGATACGCATGGTATGCCTTTAGCACCGACCAGACAGAAATACAACGATGGAGATCATCGCGCCACCGTGGTCGGCTTGACGAAAGCTTCCGGCCTTTGTTAGCATCCGCGCGCGGGGTGGAGCAGCCTGGTAGCTCGTTGGGCTCATAACCCAAAGGTCAGAGGTTCAAATCCTCTCCCCGCAACCAACCCCCTCGCCTTTCTTTTAACATCGCTTTTGACGACTCAAAATCCTCTCCGTTCATCCGGTACTGAACGGAGTCCTTCGTCGTCCTCAAAAAAGAAACGGGGGCTGTGCCTTCACCGGCACAGCCCCCGTTCGTTCCACACGTTCGTCCGGTCAGACCTTAGTATCCTGCTTTAGCGTTGGGGTTGACCTGGCTGGGGAACGGATCCAGGATGCTCTTGGGCGCCCCGTTCCAAATCACATCCGCCAAGTTCGACATGCGGCTGACAATCTGCGCCGCCACGCCC
>JANDJG010000087.1 GCA_024331085.1 Nitrospira sp.
TGGCTGATGGGGAGCGCCTTGAGCGCCTTGGGGCTCTGGCGGTGGGGACGAGACCGTCATGGATGATGACAGGCTGCGAAGCGGGGCGGACACCAAAAGCGGTAATTCGTAACCCCAAAAATAAGGATGGTCTGTTGAAGCGTACTCGTTAAGGAGGAGGAACCGTCGTGGGAGTGATGAATATTTCGTTGGCGCGAGTGAGCCTTTTGACGCTCTTGCTACTGGCCCCTGAAGCCTGGGGACAGACTGTCTCCAATCCCTTTGACCCCTTTAATCCGTTTCCCGACCCGATTCCGTTGGGGTCGCACGCTGTGAATTTGCGACCTATTGTGCCATCCGGCGGCGGATTGACGGCTCCCAACTTGTTGATCGGCGCCAACGACGGAACGAATCGTCTGTTTGTCACCGATCAGATCGGCCAGGTGCGACTGATTCAAGGCGGTATCTTGCAGAGCACGCCATTTTTGGACGTGCGCTCGCACATTGTCACCCTCAATCCTCGATACGATGAGCGTGGGTTGCTCGGGCTGGCCTTTAGCCCGACATTCGGCGTGCCAGGTACGCCAGGCTACGGCAAGCTCTACACTTACACCAGCGAGCCTGTGACAAGGGCGGCGGACTTCGCCGTGGCCATGCCGCCGGGCGTTGCGTTGAATCATCAAAACGTCCTCGCCGAATGGACCGTGAGCGCTACTAATCCGAATGTCGTCGATCCCGCCTCGCGCCGTGAGTTGTTACGGGTCGATTGGCCGCAGATGAACCACAACGGCGGCATGTTGGCCTTTGGGCCGGACAATCGTCTCTATGTGTCCATGGGCGACGGCGGCAGTGCCAATGACGTGGGCAATGGGCACGGACCCACCGGGAACGGGCAGAATCTCGGCAATCCGCTGGGGACAGTTCTTCGTATTGACCCCTATGGCACCAATAGTGCCAACGGTCAATACGGTATTCCGGCCGATAATCCCTTTGTCGGGACGCCGGGCGCGGTCCAGGAAATCTATGCCTACGGCTTGCGCAATCCCTGGCGATTCAGCTTTGACCGCACGGCGGGGCAACTGGTGCTGGCCGACGTGGGACAGGGGACGGTCGAGGAAGTCAACATTATCACCGCCGGCGGCAACTATGGGTGGAATCTCAAAGAGGGCCAGTTCAAATTCGATCCGGCGACCGGCCAAGTCTCCGATGATTTGACAGGGCTGCCTCTGGGCCTGATCGATCCGGTTCTCCAATACGATCATGACGAAGGGACGACGGTGATCGGTGGCTTCGTGTATCGAGGGAGCGCGATCCCGGAGTTGCAAGGGAAGTACATCTTTGGGGACTGGGGAACGTTTAACTTCAGTAATCCGAGTGAGCCGCCGCTCCCCCTCCGCATCTTTGCGGGAGACCTTCAGAACAGAACCATTGAGCAGATCCGCCTCAACAACTTGAGTCAGAATCTCTGGCTCCTGGGATTCGGTCAAGACGACCAAGGCGAGCTCTATGTCCTGGGCAGTCGATCGTTGGGGCCATCGGGCTTGACGGGGCAGATCTTCAAGATCGAACCGGTTCCGCTTCCGGCGGCCGCATATCTGTTCGGCGCCGGCCTTGCGGGGCTGGCCGGGCTGGCGCGTCGCACGCGCGGGTGAAGGCTCGCGAGAAGTTGATAGGGAAAGAGAGAATCGCGCACGGTGCCAAAGTCTGATGCTTCGCTTCGAAGAAACACAAAGGGAGTTGCAATAGTCCCGCAATAGTCCGAATAGAAAAACGTCTCATCTGCCCGGATCGTTCAATAACCGCCCGTTATCGAAGGGGAGAGACATCATGCTCTCCCCCCCTCCATCCTCGGCTCTCTTTCGCCTGCAGTTCGGTAGGCTGAAAATTTTGTGTCATCTGTTGCATCTGGAGCATCGGCCGGTAGAGCCGGACGCGTGCTTGGGGTACAACTGGGCCCGTAGCGTGGGCCGCTTTCGCGCGCCGGTCATGGATTTCGAGACCGATGCTCGCGGCGTGACGAGAGATCGGAGCCAGTGGCGCCTGATGGCATCATTCGCATTGCAAGTGATGAAGCGAGAGCAGCATCGAGAAGGGTTTTTAACCAGGAGGTTCAATCATGAGGTTCGGACAGGAATGCAGTAGGGGGAAGAAACGGCTGGCGCTGGTCTTTGCAGCCGCCTGTGCTCTGTCATGGGTGGGCGATGCCCTAGCGCATGTCGAGTACATTTTCCTGACACCGGGGACCCCATCAAGCGATTCTATGAAGCGATTCGGTTGGGTCGATGGAACCGATGCGGATTTGGGCGATAGCCATCAAGTCTCCTTTTTCGCTTTTACTCTCACTCAGCCGTCGCTGGTGGATATTCATGTGTACAGTACACAGAATGAATTGGGACTGAATCCGGCCTTCACGCTCTATGCAGGTCTGATGGGTCAGCAGGCGCACGATGATACAGCGATCGATCCGCTTAACCCTGTCGACGGCAGTTTCAATAAAATTGCATCGCCGGTGGACGATGGTGTGACCACGGATGCCTTGGGTCGCGTATCGCCGTTCCGAGATACGGCCAACGTCGATTTTGAAGGGCAATTCAACGCCCTGGGCTCATGGAGTATGGCCAGCGACCCGGCTGACGGAGGGGTATGGCGTGTGTTGGAGTATTTGACTCATAGAAATGAGACTCCCGGCAATGAGTCGTTACTGAATTATTTGCTTGGCCCGGGGTCTTATACGATAGTCGCCTCGGGGGCGGCTTGCAACATATCGTCCGCCTCATGCACGGGTCCCTTTATTACAGGAAGTGTCCTGTTGACCAACATTCGGCCCATTCCGCTACCTGCGGCGGTGTATTTGTTCGGCGCTGGGTTGGTAGGACTGGCCGGCTTGGCGAGAAGGTGGGAGAGATAACGTTTGAGGATGCGCTTTTGTTGGAGGAGGGTCGCATTTAATAACTCTAATAACTATTCGGTAAAGGAGGATGGAGATGAAGAAAAAGGCAGCATTGTTGGGATCATTCGTTGCCGTGGCTCTGATAGCGACGAGCGGTGTCGCCTCCGCCCACGTGGGCTACGGTGTGTCGTTGTATGATCAGGCCACGAACACCTGGGGGCCTCTGGGAACAACCGGGGTCAATCCTGTTGTGTCAAGCAATGCAGGGTGGATTTCCGGTATGAGCAATAACGGAGTCAATCGCACCGCCACAATCGATACCTTGGCTGACAGCCACAATAACCGGTTCCGGTTCTTTACCTTGACATCGCCATCGACTGTCACAATTACGGTCGTGGGCACTCCCAATCCCTACGATCCGACGTTAGGCATCACGCCTTCCACATTGAACCCTGGCTTCTCTCTCTTTAGCGGCCAGGTGCCGGCATCGTCTCATGATGGTGTGGGAGACACGAACGGATTGACGGCGGCCCAAATTGCCACCATGCAGAGTTCGGCGATGGTAGGCACCGCGCCCAATGTTGCGAACGATGGCGGCTATCTACAATACCAGCCGGCCTTTGCGACCTGGTCTCCTTTCTTCGATGCGATGGATGAAATCATCGCCGAGGGGGGGCCTGTGCCCGATCCTACCGGCCCTAAGTGGGGTGTCTATCGGGCCGATGGCAATGTCACCATGGGAAACAACAACGGCCTTGTTTCCACCATGTACTTCACAGGCATTGCAGTAGGCGACGGATATGGCAGCGATCCTCTCGACAATTCCGTAAGCTGGACCGGGACGTTGGGCCCTGGCACCTATTCGCTGGTGATCGGCGGAACGAGCCTCAACGATCTGCAAAATTTATTCGCCCTGGTGCAACAGGGGGCGGGGAATCCAGCCCAAGGCTACACGGCGTGCGACTATAACAATCCGGTTTCTTGCAATGGCACGTCGTATCCTCCCGAATATGCGCAACTGCGCGCAAGACGCAACATGTTTATTCGCATGTCGGTGAATGGAGAATTGAGCCCGGTTCCCGTGCCGGCGGCGGTGTATCTGTTCGGGGCCGGCTTAGTCGGTTTGGCCGGATTGGCTCGCCGGAAGAACAACGCATAATTCTCGCCAAGAACGTTCAAAATAATGGTCGGAGGGGCTGAGAAAGGCCCCTCCGAATCTTCCTTGTCAAGACCCTTTCTGTTGCATCTGGTGCATCGGCATTAGCAAACCATTCCAGATTCTTGATACCATCGTTCCTCAGTTTGACCGGCACGCCAATGAATGAAATGAATGGGGACAGCCGATGTCTGCAGGACATTGGGTGGAGAGGCCTCGGCTTGGGCAGTGACCCCCGATAATTTTTTGTCACGGCGGTGAGCATCTGGTGCAACGAGCGGTAGCGCCTCCTCGTGAGTAGCTGTAAGACAGGGGCGAACCGTACGGGAGACTCCCGCAGTCATCCATCCGCTGTAACGGCCGAGGCGCGGATGGCAAGACAGTGAGAAAGGAGGGGGAGAAGCTGGGAATCGTTTGTCAGTGGTTTTAAGCGGGTCATTCAAACAGTGTCATTCAAACAGAAAGGAGTGTGCCATGCGACGGTATTCGTTAGGCCGATTGAAAGTGGCATTCGCCGGGCTTGCGGTCGTCGGGTTGGTGGCTGTGGGGGGGAACGCTCAAGCCATCACGGTAGATGCAGGTGTGTTTGGGCTAGGTAACGGTGATGCGGCCAACCCGGTTGTGATTACTATTTCAAATCCTACCACCGGGACGGTTGGTTTTTTGGACACCATTAATTTTGACCTTGGATCCTTTACTCATTTCAATATGACGTCCACTCTCAATAATGTGTATAACAATCCTGTTTTCCCTCCAGGAACGGCGGGAAATTTTGGTGTGACCATTTTTGAAAATAACGGCGATACTGAAATTCCTTTCGGGAACGGTTATAACGGTGTCGCGCAGTCATTTACCAATGTGCTTTTGGCCGATTTGGGATTATCCAGGGATTATCATCTCCATCCATCGGGCACCTATGTTGGTGCAGAGGCCAGTTACACCCTGACCCTGTGGGGGAGCTTCGGGGCCGCTCCGCCGCCTCCTCCTGTTCCTGTTCCCGCGGCGGTGTATCTGTTCGGAACCGGTCTCGTCGGGTTGGCCGGGTTGTCCCGTCGGATGAACAAAGTGTCCTAAACTACCTAGTAAGCAGATTTTCGGTTCGGAGAGGCCGGTGTGCCTCTCCGAACCTTTTTGAGCGTCAATCCTCAAAAGAACGAAAGAAAAACGGGGTGAGCATATGGCGGTGATTCCTAGGCGGAGCCGGAAGTTCGCTGGAACGGTCATCGCGTTCGCCCTCTGTTTGACATCGAGTATGGGGCTTGATCCCGCGCGGGGTCATGCGGCGATTGTCGGCGCTTTGGATTTCTCCCGTGGCGCGATGATGGAGGGCAACGGTAATGGAATCGAGGCCCCATCGGGGGCGGCTCTCTCGACCGCCCGGTCCCTTCCGCTTCCGGTGATGTCGATCGTTGCCGGAATCGGACGGGTGGGAGCATTGTGGAATCCGTTGCCGGCCGTTCCGCTGACCGCCGGTGATCTTGGCGACGGCGCCTCTGAAGAATCGGGAAACGTCTTCGGTAGCGTATCCTCGGGTTTTTCATGGGAGCGCACGGTTGCGTTCATGCAGCCGTTCGTCATGACGGCCGGCGATCGTGGAGGGGCTGCTCGCAAGACCACGACGGAACAGGTACCCATCCCGGCCTCGATCATTTTGTTCGGGTCCGGTCTCTGCGGCATCATCGGGATCGTGGTGCGCCGAGAGGGAGTCGTCAAACGTCAGGATGTCGGATCGGGGGCTTCCGCTCTTCCGTCGGAAGTCATCCGGTCGTTCGGCGTCTTCCTTTTGTCGTCCGATCGCAGCTTTTCGTCTGATCTTGAAGGGCAAATACAGCGTTCCGGCTATCAATGCCGCACGGCGGCTTCCGTGGCGGAGCTCTTGGAGTGGGCTCGTCACCGCCCGCCGGCGCTGGTGCTGGTCGATCGACGAGTCACGGATTGGGACATCCTTCGGACCGAGCAGGCGATCGCGCACGTCCCCATCCTAACCTTGATTCCTCACGAGATGATGGAAACCGACGAGGACATTGTGGCCGACCTGGAGCGGGGAGCCGACGGTGTGTATTCATGCCGAGACGGTCGGAAGCTGTTCCTGGCGATGATCGGCGCCTATTGCCGAAGAGCGGGGCATGATATGGCGCGGCGAGGCGTGTATCAACTGGGCGATGTGCAATTGGATGCCGACACCCACGAGCTGACGATCGGATCGGAGACCATCCATCTTTCCGCCAAACAGTTTGCGATCCTGCAGGTGTTTATGAGCGCGCCCTCCAGGGTGTTCGCGCGCGAGGAGCTGATCGGGCTGGTCTGGGGGCCTGGGTTTGCCGTCGGCGAACACACGCTGGACGTTCACATTCACGCTCTTCGGAAGCTGCTGAGCCGTGACGCCGATCGTGGTTGCGAGATCGTCGCCATCAAAGGCGTCGGATTCAAACTCAAGGTGCGATATTCGTCTGAATCCGCGGGTCGGAACATCGAAAGTCTTTCGAGGATCGCGCTCGCGAAGTCGGCTCAATGCGGCGAGTTCGATGATCCCCTGAGGGGTCGGAGAAAGTATGCGGAGGCGCCGTCAGAGGCCGGCGTGACATTCCTCAAACGTGCATCTCGACGAAACCGTTTCGGAACATTGTCGCGGAGCAATCGTCGTCCGTCGGCGACGCGATGTGCGTAGTGAGTCATGCCGACGCCCGCTCGATCTCCGATTTTTTGTTGCAGGGAGTGGCAGGCGTCGGTAGACAGCTACGAAGAGAGCGCGTATAACGGCACGCAGGCTTAGGAGATCGGTATGAGGCTCTTCAGCTACATCCGGAGACACATGGTCATCGCGAGTTTGACCGCCGTGACCTATGTGGGGCTGGTGTGTTTGATGGCCCTGTGCACTCCTGTGCTTGACGCCTCGGCGAACGCCGGCGGCCATGAACACCATGATCATGACGCCGCTCATTCATCCCTATGCTCCTGGGCGTGTCAGGTCTCGTCTCAGTCGGACGCCCCTGCTCAGGCGATGTTCACCTCGTACACCCCCATTGCGTATGAGCCTGGCGAGTCTTTCCCTCGGATGGACTCGACTTGTCATTCATCACCCCTGCATCCTCGCGCTCCTCCCTCTCTGTAAGGCCGGATAGCCGAATCAGCTCTCGCTCTTGTGCGGGTGTCCGTGGCTGATTCTTGAAGGTCGTTCATCTGTCGATCGGTCTCTCGTTTTTGCTGGTTCCGCTCTGAATTACGGAGAGGGTCAGGCAAAGATGGATTTTGATTCATAGGTTCTCGGAACGGGCGCTGATGGTGGCCTCCTTCCACCGTTCCGATTAGGGAGAGCGCTGGTTGGGCGCTCTCCCCCCTTTGCCTGGTCGAATGGGGTGTCGAGTGGAGCCGGTGTTGCTCAGAGTGCAGGAAGTGGCCAGGTTGCTCAACGTCAGTAAGTGGACGATCTATCGATGGATCGAGGAGGGGCGGTTACGCGCGACGAAGATCGGAGGCAGCAGCCTCCGGGTTTTTCAGGCTTCTGTGGAAAATTTGATCGGAAAAGCTAAGATGACCGATGACGGTGGAACCGAGCGAGACAGGCCGATCACGAAAAGAAGGAATCATTCACAAGGCAAGAAACGGAATACACGGTCACCGCGCTAAGAAAGGTTCAGGTCTGGAGGGTCGGCACCTCCCTTCCTCTAGGCCTGCGTGGGGAGTCGGAGGCGGCCTCCCTCCGGCTCCCTCCCTTTTTTAGAATGTTTATCGGCCTTATGCGGTGTTTGGAATGTCAACCGGTGGACCCATCGGCGTGAGACGAAATCTAAGAGGAGGGGATTCATGAAGGGAATCGTGGCCGCGATCATTGTGACGGGTGTTTTGTACGGTGTCCTCGAACTTGCCCAGGCAGCGGCGGAGCAGAGGATCACGTTGATGATCGGGGGGAGTTATTGCGATTTATATTTGGGCGAAGTCGAATCGGCGGTCAAAAAAGTGTCCGGCGTCAAGGCAGTCGATCTCAAAAGTATGAAAGGCCATGCGGTCGTGACGGTTGAAGGTGACAAGGCCACGGCGAAGCAACTCGAGGCCGCCGTCAATGGTGTCAAAGGGGAGGGTTGGCATTGTCACGCCAAGGTAATGAAATAGGCTTGGAGGCTGATCTGGCCCAATGGATCGCCAGGCGGCGCCTGGCGAAGCACTCCGGTAAACAATCTTGCCTGCCGTTTGATCATGTGGATGAGCAGGTGACCCAATTGCCGGCACCGGTGGATCGTGAGGAGAAGCAGCCGGTCAATCGAACGGTTCGAAATTGGTACCTTCCCGATAAGCTTGCCGGCTAAAGGCGGCCCCTCGATGCCTGAAGGCGGAATATTTGAGAATCGGCATTTTACAAAGACAGATCGGGTTTTCGGGTGAACAGAACTTGGATTTCGCGCCTGGTCGAGGCGAGGTTCACGGGGTGCGGCATTCCTTCTAACACTCTAAATATAACTTAAACCAATAGGGAGGAGGTTTTATGAGTCAGAGGCGACGGTTCTGGGTTTCGGTCGTGGTGTGCGGTTTTCTCGCGGGCTATCCGGCGTTCCCTGCCTTTGCGGGAGAGGGTGGGCATGTTCAGGAGACTGTCAAACATGCCAAAGAAGGCATCGGACATGCGAAGGAGGCCATTCAGCACCTGGAGGAAGCCGTCAAGAGCAGCAATGATCCCCATGCCAAAGAGGCTCTCGACCATGCGAAGGAATCGCTGAAACACGCCGAGGAATCATTGGCGCACGCCGAGCAGGCTCACCAGCACAAGCCGAAAGGCAAGACCAAGTAATCCCGCGAAGTCTGCACAGGAGTTCCGGACATTTCCTCAAAAAAGTCGAACGGCGGCGCGCCCTCCGGCGCGCCGCACACCACTTCGTTTTCACACCACTACTTCTTCTCATTTTGACTTAGATGGTATGCCAGAAATGAGGTCTCAGAACGGGCGCGCCCCCTATACGGAGCCATGCCGATTCCCTTACCAATAAGGCCAGGGGCCCCACCAATAGGGATACCAGTACGGGCCCCAATAGGGGCCTGGCATGATGTAATAGGGATAAGGACGCAGACGAGCCGGTCGTTCCTCCTCGGTAGGCCAGACGTGCAAGGCGGCGATGGTCAGGGTGATGTAGCGATACTCGGTTTCATCGAGCGGCAACATGGCGGCCCCGGTCACCTCTCCGGTGACGGTGACGAATGTGCCGGCCGGAATTGTGGCAGGATCGAGAAATTCTTTTTTGATCGCAAGAAAACGGCCCTGCGATTTTCTCAAATCATGTGTGGGCTTGAGCGACGAGTCCAGCGGCAGTTGGAGAATCTCAAGGCGGGTCCCCTCCGCCGATCGTTTCGCCGTCAAGACCTTGCCGCCGAAGGTGACGGTTTGTCCCTTGAACGTGTCGGGAGAACGGCCGACTTCCACGAAGGGAATCGACGACGAGGCCGGCGCCGTGTACTCGCCGGTCGAGGCGCACCCCGCGAAGACCATCGCGGCACAGATAAGAAATCCTCCCCATCGTTTGTCCACAAAAGTCAGTGTAACAGAAACCGAAACGGCCTCGCATTCGCTATAATACGGTCTCCAGGGATCATTGCAGAAAGGAGTGTGCGACGATGGTTCAGAACGGATCGATGCGGAAGGTGGCATTGGGTATCGTTATTCTGGCGGCTGTCGGGAGCGCACCGCTCAGCGTGGGCGCGGCGGTTCCCGAGATCAAAGGCAAGTACGAACTTTTGAAAGACGAACCCTCCACCCATCAACGAGGGAAAGTCAAAGTCATCGAGTTCGCCGATTTCTATTGCCCCCATTGCCACCATTTCGAGGAGACGGCGATCCCGATGTTGCGCCGCGAGTTCGGCGACAAGATCGAGATCACGATGGTCGGTTTCCCCGTCATCCACGGGAAATTGCCGACCGCCTTCGACATGTACGAGCAGGCCAAGATAATGGGCAAGGGAGAGGAAATGAAGGCGGTGTTGTTCCGCACGATTCACAAGGACAAAATGACCGGTGTGCTGGACCGGTCGATTCGCGAACTGTTGATTCGTGAAGTGGGATTGGATGTCGCAGCGTTTGAAGCAGGATTGGCAAGCGGCAAGCCGGCGCAAGTCTTCGAAGAGGGACGGCGCTGGGGCGAGCGGATCCAGGTCTCGTCCACCCCCTCGATTCTGATCGACGGTAATATCAAGGTCGATGGCGTCAACATGACGCCGGAAAACGTCGTCACGATCATTCGGAGCATCTTGGAGAATGATGCAAAACGGTGAATGGTAAAGAGTGAGGGGTTCTTTTTGTTTTTCACGGCATGACGATGGCCATTGATCCGATTTGCGGCATGACGGTCGATCCGGCCCGCGCGGCTGGGCGATACGACTACAAGGACACCACTTATTACTTTTGTTCGGGGTCCTGTCTTGAACGGTTCCGTGCCGATCCCGATGCGGCGTTGAAGCGAAAGCCGCTGATCCTGATGACAGCTCCCGCCGCTCCGTCTCCCACCACTCCGTCTCCGGCCGCTCCTTCCGTCCGAAAACCGCTTCCGATGATGCAGGCGCCGAAAGGGGAGGCTCCAAAGGGGGAGATCGACCCGGTCTGCGGCATGACGGTCCAACCGGAGCGCGCGGCCGGTTCACATGTCTATCAGGG
>JANDJG010000015.1:0-17873 GCA_024331085.1 Nitrospira sp.
GCCGATTCCCATCGAACAATGGCAAAAACTGACGGGACATCCCGTGTTGTTTAACGCGGGATTGTTTCGCGAAAACTTTTCGTATCTCGGATTGCTGTACAAGGACGGGAGGGCCTTGGGAAGTCGCAGACACGGGACCTGGCAGGGATTGTTCGCGGCCGAGGCCGTTCACGAAGGGCTCAGAAAGGCGAGGGTGCTGGATCTGGCCATGGAAAGTTTTGATGAGGATCGGCCTCCGTACCGGGAAGCCGCGCAGTCGTTGATGTTGCTCGACAGTCGGCGCACGATCCGCGTGCGTCAGTCCGGGAAAGAGGCCTATCAAACCGTTGTGGCCGAAACCGAAGCTGGGCACATCGTCATCATGAAGAGCCGGGAGGTCACCAGCCTCTACGACCTCGCACGATGTCTGCGCGATGCCATGCCGTGGGTTCGCCAAGCCATGGCGATGGACGGGGGGTCGTCGTCGGATGTATTGGTCGTGGAGTCGCTCTGGCGAGACGACCGAAAGACCGCCGGTCGTGTCTCCTGGAGGGCGTTGTTCGGCGGCAAGACGAGCACCCATAGCCCCTTGCCGACCGTGATCGGAGTCAGTCCGCGGTGATGTGAAAAAAGAGAGCGAAGAAGAGATTGGTTACGGGCGCGCAGAGCGCGCCCTATGGGTCGTATGGATGAACGGCTTGGATGGAGCCTATCGTTTGGGACGCTCGACGGGGAATCCCGCCTCGACCCAGGCGTTCATGCTGCCTTCGACGTTGTACACGTGGCGATAGCCCAAGTCGGCAAGCGTTTCCGCGGCGATGTTGCTTCGTCGCCCTGACTGGCAGTACACCACCACGTGATCGTCGAGTTGAGCTCCGATTTCACGATGACGAGCCTTGATCTCGCGAAAGTCGATATTGAGATCGGTGCCGGGGATCATTCCCGCCCGATGTTCCTCGGGCGTCCGGACGTCCACCAGGATAAACCCCTTCTCTTCTTTGGAGAACCCCTTGGAGAGGGAGGAATGAAGCTGTTGCACGGTGAGGAGATAGGAATGATACCCAAACGCGAAGTCGCCGATCACGAAAACAACAACAAGCAGACAGCCCAGCACGTTCACGACGGCACGTTTCATCCTCGTGACTCCTTCCGTGTCATGTTCAAAACACTCCGGTCTTCGTTTCATCATAAAAGCGGGGCGAAAGTCCGGTCAAGAGTCGGATCGACGGCCATGCTCGCCCTCTTCACCCTCCTCGTCGGTTGCGCCGATGGCGTGAAACTCGTGCAGGAACAGGAGAACGGCGGAGTGGTCGTCTATCCCTTCAAAGAAGGACAAGGGCCGCTGCTTTCTTCGTTTCGGGCCGAGGCGCTCGCCGCCATCCGTCGAAAGTGCGGGGAGCGATCCTACGACATCCTCCGCGAGGGAGAGGCCAAGGGGCGAGCCCGCGTCGTCAGCCCTATCGAAGGCCAGGAAGAAGTGATCCACGAACGGCGGTGGGGTATTCAGTTTCAATGCAGGTAGGGCAAGTTCCCCATGCCTAACGCACCGATGGGGGATTCGGCCGATCCGTCAAGTCGTGGATGTTCAACAAACTGAGCAGCGTCACCCCTTGCTGTTCGACGTTGCTTTTTCCTCCCTGTTCGTTTCGATCCACGATCACCAGAGCGTGCGTGACGGTCAGTCCCGCTCCCCTCGCCGCGGCGACGGCCTTCAACAAGGATCCTCCGCTGGTCAGCACGTCATCGACGATGACCGCGCGGTCTCCGGAGCGAACGGCTCCCTCGATCAACTTGCCCAGACCATGGTCCTTGGCCTGTTTCCGCACAACGAACGTCCGCCATGCTCTTGGAGGGTGGGCGGTCAACGCATAGTCTGAAATTGAAGTGGCGATGGCGATCGCTCCGATCTCGAGACCGCCCAGGCAATCGAATTCGACGGGCTTCAGGATGTCGTAACTCATCTGAGCCACCAATCGCCGAGCATGGGGATGGGCCATGAGCGAACGGCAATCGATGTAAAAGGGACTCGTCAGTCCCGATGCGAGTCTGAAACCTTTGTCGGGGTCCCATTTGAACGAGTGGGTGTCGTGGAAGGCGCGGACCAATCGGTCACGAATCGTTGTCATGGATTGTTCCTCATACGAGCCGACGAGCGACGCATTGTACACCGAACTGGGTTCGGAGGGCGGGAAAATGCTCTCATGCGTTCTGTTGTTTGGAAAAGACGCTGAACCGCCGAATCTGCTCGACCAGCGTCGAGGCCACCAGGTCCAAATCAAAGGGCCAGGCGTACCGAATCGTAACGTGCGGATAGAGGGGGCGAAGCTGTGCCAGGATCTCCGGGATCTCGATCTCGGAGTGGGATCCGCCGGGCGTGAACATGGTCGTCGTCACGATGACATCGGTGGCGCCTCGGTCGATCAAGGCGCGGACCGATTCTTCGAGCGTCGGCGCGCAGAATTCATTAAAGGCGATGCCGAACAACGCGCCGTTCAGTCGAGATTGCAGGCGGGCGGCCACCGCTTGAAGCCCGAAGAGATAGGGATCGGTCTCCGCCGTCCTCGGCCAACGCCGGATCGTCGTATCCAGCTCGATTTCTTCCCGAGACGGCGGTTGGTGGGCGGCCCGACGCTGGGCTTCCAGCCGTTTCAGTCTCGTCACCAAATCTTGCGGACAGTCTT
Organism: Nitrospira sp.; assembly: GCA_024331085.1. Classification (GTDB taxonomy): domain Bacteria; phylum Nitrospirota; class Nitrospiria; order Nitrospirales; family Nitrospiraceae; genus Nitrospira_D. The sequence goes on from JANDJG010000015.1 coordinate 2,661, forward strand.
TGGGAATTCCTCCGTGTCCGACCAACACCACTCCTTGCATGCCCGTTCTCATGGTTCCTCCTAAAGGCTAGACGTGGTTGCGCAGCATCAGTTCCTTGGGATGAGGGTTGAGATAAATCTGATCGCGCACGTACCCGACGTCGAAGAGCTGGACGTAGTGTTTGATCAACGTCAGGGGCACGATCAACGGCGTGAGACCGAGCCGATAGTCGTCGATGACGCTCAGCAATTCCGATTTCTCCGCAGGACGGAGTCGGTCCTTGAAATGCCCCGCGATATGGTGCAGCACGTTCACGTGTTTGCGGACCGTGGCTTTGACGGCGAGGGCCTTCATGAAGAGCGATCCGTATTTCACGGTCAATTCTTTCGGTCCGTACCGATGAGCCTGGGCGACCAGCCGGCCGAGTTTCTCATAGTCCTGTGGACTGTGGGCGAGCAGAAGATATTTGTGAATGGTATGGAACCGCACCATCGCCTGCCGCGTGACGCCGGTGCGGATCAATTGCCGGAAACGTTGGTAGCAGAACACTCGCTCGATGAAGTTCTCCCTGATGGCGGGATCGCAGAGGCGTCCTTCCTCTTCCACGGGAATCAGCGGAAACTTCGTCATAAAGGCCTGGGCGAAGAGCCCCGTGCCGTTTCGGCCGGGCATGCCGTGTTCGTTGAAGATGCGAACTCGCTCGATCCCGCAACTGGGAGAGTTCTTCTTAAAGACGTACCCGCACAGATCCAGGCTCGCCAGTTCCTCCAGCCGTTTGGCGGTCGCGGCCATCAACGCCCTTGTGTGGTCGATCCCGCTTGTGATGGTCACCAGACGAACCTGCTGGGTCTGGTGCGATCGCCCGACCAGCCGCATCGCTTCGCGGGGAGTGCCCAAGCCCGCCTCCACCTCCGGGCAGACCGGCACCCACTCGACGTAGGGGCCCAGGACTTCCGTCAAGAAAGGATCTTTCTTGTGCCCCCCGTCGTAACGAACCGGGTCCCCGAGCAGACACCGGCTGATTCCCAGACGAAGCGGGATGGCCGTCATGGGACCCTCTCCCGCTTGCCAAGGGCGAGATACTCTTCGCGCGCCAGACGATGATCCACGATCGGCGCGGGATAATCGATTCCGATCCGGCATCGGGCGTCCGCCTGTTCGCCGAGGGGCATCAAGTGGGGTTCGTGAATCTTGGCCGTCGGGACCGAGGCCAGTTCCGGCACATAGCGCCGAATGTAGAGCCCTTCCGGATCGAATTTCTTGCTCTGCAACGCCGGATTGAAAATGCGATAGCCCCTCATGGCGTCCGTTCCCGTCGAAGCGCACCATTGCCAATTGCCGTTGTTCGCGGCCACGTCGGCGTCGAGGAGGTGCGCCATGAAATGCCGCTCGCCGCTCTGCCAGTCGATGCGCAGGTCTTTGATCAAAAACGAGGCCACGATCATCCGGACTCGGTTGTGCATCCAGCCGGTTTGCGTCAATTGCCTCATGCCGGCATCCACGATCGGATAGCCGGTCTTTCCGTCGCACCAGGCCCGAAACAACCGGTCTCGTTCCGGCCCAGGCACCCGTGTCGGCGGAACGGGGACGTGACGGAAGGGGCCCGAGACCACGTGGGGAAACTCGACCAGCACCTGCTGAAAGAACTCCCGCCAAATCAGCTCATCCACCCAAATGAGCACGTCGGGGCGGGAGACTTTTCCCCCGCCCTTGGCCAATGTCTTGAGCGCCGCTTGGATGGCGGCACGCGGAGAGATCGTGCCGAAACGAAAGTGAGGAGAAAGTTGAGAGCTTCCGTCGATTCCAGGAACGTTACGGCCGGTGCCGTAGCGATGCAGAGGACCGTCGCAGAACCGACGCAGCCGTTCCCAGGCCTGGCGTTCGCCCGGTGCGATCCAAGGGGAGAGCGGCGCGTAGCCCAACTCTTCCGCGGATGGCAGCGGGCCGGACGGCGGAACCGCCGCCCGCTTCGAGACGGCCAAGGAAGTCGGAACAGAAAGCGCCGTGGGCTTGGCGGCGCGCCAGTGGGCCCACCAACGTGCCCGATAGGCGCTGTATCGTTGCAGCGGCTCTCCGGTCGAACTCCTGATTTCGTGGGCTTCGAACACGACATGATCCTTAAAAGTTCTGACGGATACTCCCATGCGCTCCAGTTGCCGCCGGACCTGCAGGTCGCGAACCTGTGCCCGAGGCTCGTAATCGCGATTCCAATAGACGACGTCGGCCTTCCAGTCGCGCGCGGCCCGCGCCACCTCCTCCACCGGTTCGCCGCGCCGCCACTCGAGCGCGAGACCCCGATCGGCCAGCGAGGCTGCCAGCTCGCGCAGCGACCCCAGCATGAAGTTCACGCAGGCCGCTCCGAACTCGCGTGACCGAAGCAGCGGGTCATCGAACACGAAAAGAGGGATCACGTCGTCGCATTCCGCGCAGGCCGCGCTCAAGGCCGGCTGATCGGCCAGGCGAAGGTCCCTTCGAAACCAAACGATACCACGCATGTGTCGCCTCAGAGTCGTGACGGACCAGGGGTCGTCGTTCCGTCAGGAGCCACGGTCCTGTGTCGGTGCAAGTGTCTCCCATGCTCTTGGAAACCGTGTCGCTGGCCGACGAGATGAGACTGAATGAAGGTGGACGTTCTCGCCGACACGCTCATTCCTTTGAGAAAATCGCTCGCAGGGCCGGCTCCAACGAGGGATAGCGAAACATGTAGCCTCCGGCGAGCGCCTTGGCCGGGCGAACACGCTGTCCGGTCGTTAAGAGCGATCCCAACTCTCCCAGCGCCAGATGCAATGCCGCGCGGGGGACGGGGAGCCATGACGGGCGGCCAAGGACCCGTCCGAGAACGTTGCAGAACTGCCTCATGGTTTCCGGCTCCGGCGCGACGGCGTTGAGGGGGCCGGAAACGTGAGGCGTCTCCATCGCCCAGCGGATCAGTCCGATATGGTCCTGTCGATGAATCCAGGAGACCCACTGGCTTCCCGGCAGGATCGGCCCTCCCATGAAAAGTTTGAACGGGAGCACCATGCGCGGCAACGCGCCGCCGTCCCGTTCCAGCACCATACCGGTTCGGAGTAACACCACGCGCGTTCCGAATTGTCCGGCAAGCAACGCTTCCGCTTCCCATTGAAGACAAAGGTCGGCGAGGAAGCCTTTCCCGGGAGGTGAACGTTCGTCCAGGATTCGGTCATCGCCGGCTCCATAGTAGCCGATGCCTGACGCATTGATGAGGACCGTGGGCCGCGACGATCGTCTGGAGATGGCCTGGACCAGCAGGCGCGTCGTGAGGATTCGGCTGTCGGTGATCTGGCGCTTTCGCGCTTCCGTCCAGCGCGATTCGGCAATGGGTGCTCCGGCCAGGTTGATGACGGCATCGGCCCCGTCAAAACACCGTTCCCAGGCTCCCTCCCGCATGCCGTCCCACTCGACCATTGTTGGATTGGCCTGCGCCCCTTGTGGTGTTTCTCTCGTTCTGGCGAGCACGGTCACGCGATGACCGCCTTGAACCAAGGAGGCGCACAAGGCTCGGCCGATGAATCCCGTCCCCCCGGCTACGATGATGTTCATGCTGTTCCGCCTGTCAGGCTGATCATGTCGGTGTTCACGAGTCGCCCCATGTCACGTCTCCGTCATACTCCTGAATCGCCGCCGAGCGTTCTCAAGGAATCCTTCCGAGACTTCTGTCTGTTCGCACGTTGTCGCACTGGAACCAAGCGAGTCGAATGTTCGATGATGAATCTGCGGATCGCCGCCTCAACCACCACCGCCAACGCCAGGATCGTTATCGTCACCATCATCTCCTCCTCATGGGTCAAGCAAGGCCGGGACGTCGGAGCGACTCGGTGCGCCGAGGAGCCGGGTCTCTCGAAATCGAGAGCCCGGCTACCTCAGGGGCCGCGCCGTGCGGAGTAGCGGCACGACCCGGGCGACCGGCCTCCGCCTCGCTTGTGTTGTCGGTTCAGTTCCATCCTGTTCATGATTGCCGAATCATGAGTCCTTCTATTCGGTTGCCGCGTTCAGACTTCTGGCGCATCGAAAGCCGGTGCCATGCGTTTGAAGCGCAAATCCGCCCCGCCCCCGCGCCGCGGCCCGAACGTCGTTTGCAGGACTGTGCCAAGAGCCTCCCCTGATGGACCTCACCACTCCTTTTTTCTCCGGTCCCTGGGGGTTTCGGCTCGGCGCGTGCGCGTAGTAGTCCGCCTCGTACCAATCGGCCACCCACTCCCGCGCGTTGCCCGCCATATCCTTGACGCCATAGGGAGAGTCTCCTTCGGGCAGCGACCCCACGGCGTGCAGGGTCCTCTGGCCGTCCCACTCCCGGTCAAAATTCGCCCGTCGGGGAGTCGGCGGGTCGTTGCCCCATGGATACAGGCGTCCATCGGTTCCACGAGCGGCTTTTTCCCACTCGGCTTCCGTGGGCAATCGTTTTTGAGCCCAGGTGCAATAGGCTTTGGCATCATACCAGGTCGTCTGTACGACGGGCAGTTGCTCAAGGCCCTTGATGGATTGAAGCGGGCCGGTTCCAAAGGGATCGGGAGGAGGACGGTGGCCTGTCGCCTTGACGAAGCGCATGTACCGTTCGTTGGTGACTTCGACCTGATCGATCTCGAACGCGTCGAGATAGACGGATCGCTGCGGCCATTCGTCCGGGCGGCCTTGTCCCTCCGGGCTGCCCATGAGGAATTCACCGGCCGGGATGATGATCATCGGGACCGGGTCTGGTCCGTGCGAGGAAGGGGACGACGTACCCGCGGACGCCCATTGCTCCGCTCCCAACATTATCACCGCAATCAACGTGATTTCGACGAGCCGACTCACGGTATCGTTCAAAGCGGTTCTCACTTCTTGGGCTCCTTACTCCCCTCGATGGCATGGACGGTGTGGATCCGGACGAGATTCACGATCTGCTCCACTTTTCGATTGTCCCCTTGCCGCGCGGCTTCGAGCGCCTGTGTGATGAGGGTTCTGGCTTCGTGCAGGTGTTCTTCGATTGTGGCCTGGAGCGCGGGTGATGCCACGGTGCCACCCAACGCCGCCCGGTGATAGATTTCCCAGGCGTCATCGACCTCGTGGGCGGCCTGGTGCACCGTTCGGAGGACTTCCTGATACGGATGATCCGTTCCTTCCCCTTCAAGAGGGCCGGCGGTGAGATGAGAAGGTCCCAGACATGAAACGAGCAACATGCCGGGAATCAGCAGTCCTTTTTTCACGAGCGTTTTCATAAACGATGCTCCGTCATGAGCGGTCGATGACGTCGTACGACGCGCTCGTTCGTTGTCCAAGGCCGGGCGGAACGGCTCCCGTGAATGCACCCATCATTTGTTTCGTTTCATCGCTTTCTGGATAAGATCGCGGGTCGCCAGATATTCTTGGTTGTCCGGGTCGATGGCCAAGGCCTTTTCAATAGCGGTCAACGCGTTCGCGTACTTTTCGGCTCCCATGAACACAAGTGTTTGGATAAAGGCGTCCCGCGCCTCCTGTCGCATGTCGTCGGAAACAACCCGGGCCGATTTGGCGCAGCGGAAACCAAGCCCCACCCCATAAGAATTATTCTCCGGTTGGTTCCAGAACCGATGGCTGGTGTGGAGCGAGGTCTCCGGCGCCAGCCATGATCCTCCGCGCAGAACGCGGACCGGTCCTTGATTGGCAAAGTTGTAGCCCTTTTCCGGCCCCTGGGGGTTGAGGGCGACACTCTGCCTATAATGGTTGGGATCGTACCAGTCCTGGACCCACTCGAAAACGTTTCCCGCCATATTATAGACGCCGAAGCCGCTCACGCCCTCCGGATAGGAATCAACCGGGGCCGTGCGCCCGACGTTTTGACCGTAGTTGGCCTTGCTCGGATCGAGCGAGTGCCCCCAGGGGTAATGGTTGTCTCCGGAAGGGCCCTTGGCCGCCCGTTCCCATTCCGCTTCCGTCGGCAGTCTCTTCCCCTCCCACTTGCAGAAGGCGGCGGCATCGGTCCAACTGACCCCCACGACGGGCTGCTCGGGTTTGTTCAGCCGTGGATCGTCCCAGTAGGCGGGGGCGGGATGGCCCGTCGCCCTCATGAATTCTTTATAGCGCGCGTTGGACGTTTCGTATTTGTCGATGTAATAGGCGTCGAGTACCACTTGATGTTTGGGTTCATCGGAATGTTCGTTGCTCCCCATCGTGAACTCGCCGTGGGGAATCAGCACCATGTCGGTTTCGGCGGCGGAAACGTCCGTCACCGCGGTGAGAGAAATGGCTCCCCCCACCATGAGCATCACCAGCGTTTGACTCCGCATGATAGTCCTCCTTAGTCGTTCATGTGTCCTAGGCGGCCGCCCACAGTTCCGCAGAGAAGGTCGAGGTCCCGCCTGGCTCGGCGGATTGTCGGCTCCGTCCAAGTCGCCGATTCCGCAGGATTACAGGATCGACGATATCACCGCACTGGATGCAGCGCAGGGCCGCAAACTCCAGCTCACGGTCGCTGTTCAACAGATCCATGCAGACGTGGCCGACCAAGAGTCCCCCGCATCGGGTACAGGTCTGGTGGGAAGCATTGGCGGGATGGCCTTCCGAGAGTTCCCGTTCACTCATACGCCCTGAGAGTATTGAAGCCATAGACGACTCCTTTTTGTTTAATGTTCGTCAACGATATGTTCAATGTATATCTAATTTGTCCATAGTTGTCAACTGTTATTTTTTATAAAGATTGACAAAGATTGAACATCACGATAAGCTGAAACTATGAAAAATCATAGAATTCATAGAGTTGCAAAATTGACCGGTTTGTCGAGAGACGTGATACGGATCTGGGAAAAACGATACGGCTTGGTCAAGCCTCTGCGCAGCGCAAACCGCTATCGTGAGTACACGGATGAAGATGTGGCGTTGCTCAGGTTTTTGAAAGAGGAAGTGGACCGTGGTCAGACCATCGGATCTCTTGCCATTGAAGGGCGGGATTCATTGCTTCAGCGCATGCGACTGTGCGCGGCTCCAAAATTACAGGAACTGACGCCGCACAAGTCGTTGCTGGATGAGCTGGTCGCGTGTCTTGATCCGCTCGATAAGGTGCGGTTTGAACATAAGCTTAACGGAGCGGTGGCGGTGATTCCCTTCGAGGAAGCGATTCAACGGATTCTGCTTCCATTGGAACGGCTGGTCGGCGAGTTGTGGCACCAAGGGAGAATCGACATCGCCGTTGAACATTACGTCACGAAGCTCATTCAACAGAAGTTGTTCGCTGTCATGAATCAGTTGCCGGCCAACGAGTATGGCCCGCGACTTCTGATCGCCTGTCCCGAGGGTGAGCTGCATGAAATCGGCGCTCAAGCCGTGGCGTATCTGGCCGCAACGCGCGGCTGCCATGTGTATTATCTGGGCCCCAATCTTCCGACATCCGCTCTTGCTTCCTTCTGTGACCGAATCAAGCCGGATTTAGTGCTTCTGTCCCTGACGGAAGTGAAATCGGTTGAAGAAGGAACCGGTCTCTTGCACGAACTTGACGCGCTCGCGGAACGGTGGCCCGTCGCCATCGGCGGGCAGGGGGCGCGTGTTCTGGAAGAGGCTCTGCGCCGAACCAAGGTTGAGTTCCTTGATGATCTGGCGCAATTCCAAGATCGGCTCACCGCTCTGTTGTCGGTTCACTCTCCTTTTTCCCGTTCGTAGGGGCGACCATCGTTTCATCCTCCGACAGGCGGACCGGTCGCGACAGGACCGCGCACGCACCAGACCGGGAACGTGTAAATCCTGGTCATGCTCAGGACGTTTCCCAGAAAGGCGTCCAGGTATCGAGCATACGACGGCTGATTGGCCTCGGGCACCACGGTCCAGTACGAGGTCTGGACGACGTTGAGAAAGGGATGGCCGGGAGGAATGTTGGGGCCGGGAGCATCGATCGCCGGTCCGACAAGGCTCCGCATTTCGGCGGGAGAGGGCAACCGCCACCCTTTTTGCCCGCCGACCACTCGACGAACGCAAGCGGCTCGGGCTTCGTTCCACGTGACGCGCGCGCTGTCCGGCGCAAGCTCCCAGATGAGACCCGTTTCTTTGTCCAGCACGGCTTCGTGCTGAAAAGCCGGCAGAATCTCGAACCGATTCTCCGCCGGGTGCGCCGCCTGCCAGTTCCGGACGATTTCCGCCATCAATTCCTCTTTTGCTACGGGCGGGCCGGCCGGCGAACTCAACAGCAAATAAGCAAGGAGAGACAGACTGCCGACCACGACAATGAGCGCGCCGGGGATGATCCATTTGAGATTCATTGCCGTTCAGCGGCGAGACGAGGTGAAGACCAACGCCCACAAGGCGCCGTACCGGAAACAAGAGTCGGCCGTTTATGGTGGTTTGCCGGCACTCCGCCGGTGCCGAGTCCAGGATATTCTTCTCTCAATTCCCGGGTCAAGAAGAAGCCCGGCGGAACCCGTGTGTCGGCCTCTGCATTGACGCGGAACCGTAACGTCGATCGCCGTGGGGACATCTCATTCCAATAAGATCGGTCGTGTGAGACCATCTCGCTCGAAAACGAGGGTGTATTGCGCCGACCGGACGGCGGCACAGAAGGCTCCCTTATCATGACTCTCGAAGGATATCTCGACAGGGGCGCCTCTCTCTTGATACCCTGTGCTCCTATGGCTCGAAACTCACGAAAGCCGTCCGGCTTGAGGGCGGCCGATCGACAGTCAACAAGAGTGACGACAGCCTCCGATGGTCAGGTCTCTTCGCTGGAGATCTACGATACCACTCTGCGCGACGGAGCCCAGGCGGAGGATGTCAGCTTCTCGGTGGACGACAAAGTGCGGATCGCCCAGAAGCTCGACGAACTCGGCGTGCATTTCATCGAAGGCGGTTGGCCGGGAGCCAATCCAAAAGACATCGAATTTTTCAGAATCATCAAGACGATTCCCCTGACGTACGCGACCGTCGTCGCGTTCGGTTCCACGAGAAAGGCCAGCAATTCCGTTCACAAGGACCGGAATCTGCAAGCCCTGCTGGCGGCGGACACGAAGACGATCACCTTGTTCGGAAAAAGCTGGCCGTTGCACGTGACCGACGCGCTCGGCATTTCGCTGGCGAAAAATCTCGAGTTGGTCGAAGACTCCATCGCCTATCTGCGGGAGAAGGGCCGGCGGGTATTTTACGACGCGGAGCACTTCTTCGACGGCTACAAGGAAAATCCGGAGTATGCGCTCAAGACCATCCAAAAGGCGGTGAAAGCCGGCGCGGAGAGGGTGATTCTCTGCGACACTAACGGCGGGACCATGCCGTGGGAGATCCGCCGGATTTGTGAGGTCGTCCGGCGCGAATGTCGGGTGCCGCTGGGGATTCATGCGCACAATGATTGCGACATGGCCGTCGCCAATTCGCTGGTCGCTGTCGAAACCGGCATCGTGCAGGTTCAGGGGACGATCAACGGCATCGGCGAACGATGCGGGAACGCGAATCTCTGCTCGATCATTCCCAATCTGGAATTGAAGATGAAGCGGCGCGCGCTTCCGGATCGCTTGGAACACCTCAAGGACGTATCCGGGTTTGTGACGGAAATCGCCAATCTGATGCCGGACAAGCATCAACCCTACGTCGGTGATGCGGCGTTCGCCCATAAAGGAGGGGTTCACATCCACGCCGTGCTCAAAAACCCCGCGACGTATGAACATATCGATCCGACGACGGTCGGGAACCGGCAACGGGTTCTGGTGTCCGACAACGCGGGGCGCAGCGGTCTCTTGGAAAAGGTCGAAACCTATGGGATCAAACTTTCCAAAGATCACGCCAAGGTTCAGGAACTGGTCAATACCCTGAAGGAGCGTGAAAGCCAGGGGTATCAATTTGAAGGGGCGGAAGGGTCCTTCAAGTTGCTGATGCGCAAAGCGATGGGGAGTCACAAGCCGTCTTTCCAGCTCTTAGGTTTTCGGGTGATCGTCGAAAAGAAACAGGAGGACGGTCCCCCTCTGTCGGAAGCGACCGTCATGGTCAAGGTGGGCGACGTGGTTGAGCACACGGCGGCCGTGGGGGCCGGTCCGGTCAATGCCTTGGACCACGCCCTGCGCAAGTCTCTGGAGAAATTCTATCCGCAACTCAAAGAGGTGAAACTCCTCGATTACAAGGTGCGTGTCCTGGCCGCGAATCAAGGGACTCAGTCCAAAGTCCGGGTCTTGATCGAATCGGGAGACCAGAAAGACAAGTGGGGGACGGTCGGCGTCTCCGAAAATATCATTGAGGCGAGTTGGCAGGCATTGGCCGATAGCATCGAATATAAATTGCTGTCCGCCGACGAGCGGAGCGAGACCGGCACCCCTTCGCATTATTTGTCTTGACAGCCATCCTAACCTTCCGTAAATTCTGATGAAACTCCACGTTCACCCTGTTGGCCATCAGGGTGACCCATGAGACCACGGTGGGGCTGAGGAGCGGGCGGCTGGAGGGTCGTTATGAGAAAGGCGGACATTGCGAACGAAATCTTCAAGCAGGTTGGAATCCCGAAGAACGAGGCGGCCGACATCGTCGAACACGTGTTGAATCTTCTGAAGTCCGTGCTGCAGAAGGGAGAGTCGGTGAAGATCGCAGGGTTCGGAAATTTCGTCGTGCGAAACAAGGGCCCTCGCAAGGGGCGAAATCCTCGCACCGGAGAAGAAATTGGGATCACTCCGCGGCGAGTTGTGACCTTCAGACCGAGTCAAGTGTTTAAGAAGTACGTGAATTCGTAGCAGGGTGCCGGAACGCCGCCGCCCGATTCGCTCTTCTCTCCCTCAGTGATGACCGAAAACGCCGCGTGGGATGCGCGTTGTGCGCGCAGAAGGCCCGGCTCGTCGGCGGATGTTCCAGAGGTGCCCGGTGGTGCTCCAAGGCGGCTCGACAAGGTCGAATCGCACTCCGTAAAGAGAACAGAGGGCCGGTCATGGGAGAAGAGCCCAGGCTGGGGAGCAAAATCTTCTATAAAATCGGAGAGGTCAGTCGACTGACGAAGGTCCCCGCTTACGTGCTTCGGTTCTGGGAATCGCAGTTCGCATTCCTCAAGCCCAAAAAAAGCGGCGGCAATCAGCGGTTGTACGTTCAACGGGACATCGAGACAATCCTGGAAATCAAACGCATGCTCTACGAGGAAGGCCATACCTTGGAGGGAGTGAAACGGTACTGGGTCAGGCGCGCGCGAGCGTCCTCGAGGCCGTTGCCGCCCAGAGAGGTCGCCAAGAAACTCAGAGGCGACCTTCAGGCGATCGTAGACATTATCGACTCGCATTCCCGGTGAGCGCGCGATGAGAAAGATGAACTCGCCCATTGTATTTTCAGGGGCGGGTAAAGGACAATGCCGACACTGAAATGAACATCCAGTCGGGGCGTGGCGCAGCCCGGTAGCGCACTCGCTTGGGGTGCGAGTGGTCGTGGGTTCAAATCCCGCCGCCCCGACCAACGATGTGAGGCGTTGGGTGTCGATTATACGGGTCGATGCTCAGGCCGTTCACCAGTTCCCGTCAACGCACGAGTCGCCGTCTGGCGGCTTTTTTCTTGTATCGGAGCCATGCGCATCCTTGTGACCAATGATGACGGCATTCAATCGGCCGGTCTCATGGCGCTGGCCAAGGCCATGGCGAAACTCGGCGAGGTGTGGATCGTCGCTCCGGATCGCGAACGGACGGCCGCGGCCCACGCGGTGACTCTTCACAAACCCCTGCGGGTCCATCCTCTCGGCAAACGAACCTATTCCGTCAGCGGCACGCCGGTCGATTGCGTCAACTTGGCGGTTTTGAAAATCATGCCGGAACCGCCCCGACTGGTCGTCTCCGGAATCAATCGCGGGGTGAACTTGGGCGATGACGTCCTCTATTCGGGAACCGTGTCCGCCGCCGTGGAGGGAACGATCCTGGGGGTGGCGTCGATGGCCGTGTCGCAAGAAGGAGGGGATCGGTTTCGTTTCGAGGTCGGAGCATACTTTTCGGCCCGCGTCGCGCGGCTGATTCTTGAAAAGGGCGTCCCGGAAGAGACACTCCTCAACCTGAACATTCCGGATCGTCCGCTTCGATCCATTACAGGCGTTCGCGTCACGGCTCTCAGTCGCAGGCGATTCGATAATCCGATCATCGAAAAAGTCGATCCCCATGGGCGTACCTATTATTGGATCGCCGGGACCCGCCTTTCTTGGAGTCGCGGCAAGGATTCGGATCATGAAGCGATCGCCGATGGGGCCGTCTCCTTGACCCCCCTCCGGCTCGATACGACGAATTATGGCGTGCTGGACCGTTTCCGAACGTGGGAGGCCGAGCTGCGCAGCCGGAGCAGTCGATCACGGGGTTCCGCGTCGGGGCGGTCGAAGGGGCGGCGCCGATCATGATCGGACAGGCCATCGAATGGATTCTCGCCGAACTCAGCACGTTCGTCATTGAGACGATTTCGCTGTTCGGCTACACCGGGATCGTGATCACGATGGCCATCGAAAGCGCCTGTATCCCCCTGCCGAGCGAAATCATCATGCCCTTCTCCGGCTATCTTGTGGGGACCGGCCAATTCACGATGCTGGGGGTGACGCTCGCCGGATCCGTCGGCAACGTCATCGGGTCGATCATCGCCTACTGGGCCGGTGTGTGGGGCGGCCGTCCGTTCGTCGAGCGGTACGGGCGATACGTGCTGATCTCCCACCATGATCTCGACGTGGCCGATCGATGGTTCGCCAAGTACGGAGAGGCCGCGGTGCTGTTCAGCCGGATGTTGCCCGTCGTGCGGACCTTTATCTCGCTGCCGGCCGGCATCGCCCGGATGAATTTCCCGCGGTTCGTCCTCTTCACGTTCGTGGGCGCCCTTCCGTGGTGCTATCTCCTCGCCTATATCGGAGTCCGTATGGGTGAGAAGTGGGACAGCCTTCGGGAGTATTTCCATCAATTCGATGTGATCATCGGATTGTTCCTGGCGCTGGCCCTCGGGTATTTCCTATGGTCGCACTGGCCGAGGCGGCGGGTTGAACCCGGACGGTGAGCCCATGCTCCATCTTTTTAACACCCTGACGGGAAAGCGGGAGCCGTTCAAGCCGTTCGAGCCCCGAAAAGTCGGAATGTACGTCTGCGGGGTGACCGTCTACGACTATTGCCACATCGGCCACGCGCGGAGCGCGCTGGTCTTCGACGTCTTGCGGCGGTATTTGGAGTACAGCGGCTACGCCGTGACGTTCGTGAAAAACTTCACCGACGTGGACGATAAGATCATCAAGCGGGCTCACGAACAGGGGGTGACGTGCGAGACGATCACCAAGAAGTATATCGAGGCCTATTATGAAGACATGGGGAAGCTGGGCATCAGGCGCGCGACGGAGGAGCCCAAGGCCACGGAGCACATCGAGGAGATCATTCGACTGACGGAAGCCCTGATCGGCAAAGGGTTGGCCTACGTTGTGGACGGCGACGTGTACTTTCATGTCGTCCACTATCCGGCCTATGGACGGCTTTCCAAACGGCGGCTCGAAGATCTCCAGGCCGGTGCTCGCGTGGAGGTCGATGAGCGAAAACGCCATCCGATGGATTTCGCCCTTTGGAAACGCAGCAAGGAGGGCGAGCCCTCCTGGCCGAGTCCATGGGGGCCGGGCCGGCCCGGTTGGCACATCGAATGTTCTGCGATGTCGATCAAACATCTGGGGGAGACATTTGACATTCACGGCGGGGGAATGGATCTCGTCTTCCCGCACCATGAAAACGAGATCGCTCAATCCTGCGGGGCGACGGGAAAGGAATTCGCCCGGTTCTGGGTGCACAACGGCTTCGTCCAGATCAATCAGGAGAAGATGTCGAAGTCGCTCGGCAACTTCTTCACGATCCGTGAGATCTTCGCCAAGTCCGACTGGCCGGAGCCGGTCACGGGAGAAGTCCTCCGTTATTTTCTGTTGTCCACCCAGTATCGAGGGCCGGTGGATTTTTCAGACCGGGCGATGAAAGAGGCGAAGAACGCCCTGAACGGATTCTATGACCTGTTCGAGCGGCTGAAGGAGCCGAACGGCTCGGAAGAGAAAGGCGACGGTGTGCTCGCGGCCGCTGTCGAGCAAGCAACGGCATCGTTCGTTCGGGCGATGGACGACGACCTCAACACGCCCATGGCTCTTGCGGCGTTGCAGGGATTGCGCGGCGAGGTCAACAAGTTGCTTGAAAAAGGATTGTCGACTCAAGGACGAACGCGGGCCAGAGAGGCCTTCCGCTCGCTCGGCGACGTGCTGGGGCTGTTTCAGTTGAACGCGTGGCAGTTCGGAGACTCTTCGGCTGGCGCGGCCTCGTCTCAAGCCGGCGGCGCGACGGTCGAGCAAGCCGCGTTGACCGATGAAGAGATCGACCGCCTGTTGATGGAACGGCGAGAGGCTCGCGCCCAAAAGAATTTCAAACGGGCCGACGAGATTCGTCGGTCGCTCGCGGCTCAAGGCATCATGATCGAGGACAAGCCCGATGGGACAAGCCGGTGGAAACGCTGACGGGCGGGAGATCCTTTACGGATTGCACGCGGTTCGGGAGGCGATACGGGCCGGCGCGCGGCCGATTCGGCGGATCTTGGTGCTGCGGACGGATCGGCAGTTCGGCGATCTCGTAAAAGCCGCCAAGGCCAAGCACGTTCCCGTTCATGTCGAGCCTCCCGCGGTCTTCCATCGGCTCGTTCCCCATGGCAAGCACCAAGGGGTCATCGCCTTCGTCTCGGCCAAGTCCTACAGCACGACCGACGACATTGTGAGGCGAGCTCGCGCGAAGGGCGAGCCGCCTCTTCTTCTCCTGCTCGATGGAGTCGAGGACCCCCATAACCTGGGCGCGGCGTTACGGACCGCGGAGGCGGCCGGTGTCCACGGAGTCTTCATTCCGGAACGGCGGGCGGTCGGCCTGACTTCGGTGGTCGCCAAAGCATCGGCGGGCGCCATCGACCATGTGGCGGTCTGTCAGGTCACGAACCTGACCCGTCTTATTGACGAGCTCAAAGAAGAGGGGATCTGGGTCTACGCGGTGGAATCGACCGCGACGACGCGCTACGCCACCGTTGACATGACCGGCCCCGTTGCATTCGTCTTTGGGGGAGAAGGGGAGGGGATCAGACCGGGTGTGCTGAAGGCCTGCGACGGGCGCATCAGCATCCCGATGAAAGGCCGAGTTGCGTCGTTGAATGTGTCGGCCGCCCTCGCTGTCGTTCTCTATGAGGCAGTGCGACAGCGAGGGGAGAACAAGCCGGTTCCACGATCACTTGATTTTGAGCATGCCTCCTTCGATCGCGGCTTTGAGCAGTTGGGCGGTGTTTGAGACGCGCAATTTTTTCATCATGTTGGA
>JANDJG010000015.1:17973-40788 GCA_024331085.1 Nitrospira sp.
GGAACGGACCTGTCTCACAAGATCATTCCAAACGCGATCACACTGCCTGGCACGGCGGTCGGTCTTCTCAGTTCCGCAACCGTCCTGTCGACCGGCTTGGTGAACGGGCTTATCGGGATGCTGGTCGGCGGGGGGCTCTTGTGGTTGCTCGCCTGGCTCAGCCCCTACCTGTTCGGGAAGGAAGGAATGGGCGGAGGCGATATCAAGCTGATGGCCATGATCGGAGCCTTTCTCGGCTGGAAGCCGGCGCTTGTGACGATCATGATGGGATCATTGCTCGGCTCCTTGGTCGGGCTGACGCTGATCGGCACACGCGTGATTTCTCGGCAGGACTACATCCCATTCGGTCCCTTTCTCGTCTGCGGAGCCTTGATCGCCCTGTTCTTCGGACAACCTCTGTTGAACTGGTATCAAGGATTGCTCTTGGGATAACGCTCCCCGGCGCCTACTCCAAGACGTTGCGCTTCATCCTGTATCTCTTCCTCACCGACCTGTATCCGAATTGTTGCTGAGAAGAAGCAATGTCGTCTCCAAGTCGGTGCCCTCGCCATGTGTGATTCCTTGCCGAACCGGCACAACCCTCCCAGAATCTCGATAGTTTGACGAAAAGCCCATCGTGATCGGGCCTCGCCCATCGCTCAAAAACTGAGAGAAACCGGTCGGCATACAGTTTGAGAAGGGAGTGTGCTGAACGTGCATTTCTCGGCGGAAGCGGGGTTCCATGACCCAACAAGGCAAAACGCTGTTGGAATTGATCGTCACGCTCGCCGTGCTCGGCGTCCTCTCGGCTTTGGCCTGGCCGAACCTCGCCCATGTGTACGCGCAGATGCAGCTCCAAACCGTGACGACGGAAGTCGCCTCGGAATTGCGGTTGGCAAGACAGTTGGCGATCACCCGCCGCGACAGAGTGATGGTGACGTTGGTGCGGGAAAGGGAATCGCTGGAGGTCGGATTTCTTCAGGGGCCGAACGTACACCATGTGTATCACTACGGGCGGAGGGGCGTGGCGATCGATGAACCGAGCGGCGGAGACCGCGTCGTATTCTATCCGAGCGGTCGGACCGCAACGGCCACCACGATTCGTTTGCGGAGCAAAGAAGGACGCACGAGGGAAGTGACGGTGGGATTCAACGGGCGGGTGGCTGTCAGATGACGCCGATAACGAGGAAGCGAGAAGAGGGAGGCCTGTTGCTGGAAACGATGATCGCCGCCGTGATCGCCGGCATCGCGTTCGCGGGAACGATGGGCGCCGTGGAGGTCGCGGTCCGGTTCGTCCGTCACGCGGACTTGACGACCAAGGCGCAATCGGTCGTTCAGTCCAGATTGGAAGAGAAACGATCGGTCGGCTGGAAATTTCTGTTGGAGGAGGATTCCGATCGAGACGGCGAGCCGGACACGGTGATGAGAGACGACGGTCTGGGGGCCGATCAGGCGGCGGGGGATGGAATCTATTCCGCCACGGCCGACCACGATGGGCTGACCGAAGTCTGGACGATCGAAGCGAATCGTCCCGGCCCGCTCGCGTCGGCCGGTGCGGTGACCGTCCGATCGATCGTCACGTTTGAAGGACTGAACGGCCGACGGGAACTGCGCATGGAGACGATCAGGGCGAATCCGGTATTCGTTGGAAGCTCGCAACGGTGAATGAGAACGTGAGCGCGATGAAGGCGCGGGAATCATGAGGAACCGTCTTTCCGACGCATGCGGTCTGTGTTTAACCGAATTGATGATCGGCATGGCTGCCGCCCTTCTTGTTCTCGCCGCCTGTCTGGAAGTTCTGTATTTGGGGCAACAGGCTGCCGGAGCCGGCAGCCGGAAAATCGCGCAGCAGCAGGACCGCCGACTCGGTTTGGAAGTGTTCGAACAGGAAGTGCGTCTGACCACGCCGGAGTCCTTGCTGGTGATCGGTCGGGATACCGTGGAATTTTCGGCCAACATCCATGCCCGGCACACCAATATCACGGCGCCCGTGGAACAGGGGCAAACGGCTCTCCCTGTGCTCGATGGAAGAGACTGGGAAAGAGGCAAATTTGTGAAGCTCTGCGGGGAACGGCGCTGTGAAATCCATCGCCTTGCCCGTGACGGTCAGCGAAACCAATTGCTCCTGGAGAGCTCGGTGAGCGGTTCATATACCATCGGCGCCTCCGTCGAAATGTGGAACCGCGTCACCTATTACACAAGGGCCGGAGGGCCGGTCAGGTTGATGCGCATGGTCGACGGGGGAGCCGGTGTGTTGATCGCCGATTTGAAGGCGGTGCGGTTTTCCTATCGGGATCGGAAGGGGCTGACAACGAACGATCCGTCGGCGGTGGCCCGCGTCATGATAGAGATCGAGCCGGCCGATTCCTCGCGGATCGAACGACGAACGGTGGCGCTCCGATCGTGAGAAGAGAAATGTCGACAATCGGTGTCCCGATAAAATCCGGCGAGAGGGGCATGGCGCTGGCAGTTTCCCTTGTGATCGCTCTTTCCCTCGCCGTTATGGGGGTGACGTTGTTGGAGTTGGTCTGGCAAGAATCGTTGAGCGCGGACGTCGGAAAAAAATCGGTCGCCGCTCAACAGTTGGCCGATGCGGCCGGCGAGATCGTGATCGGATGGTTTCATGATCCCGAAACCGCTCCGCCCCTGGTCGCCAGGGCTTTGGAAAAACGCTTCGTTTCAACCGATGGAGCCCCCACGTTTTTCGACCGGAACGGGCAGTCGCAATTTGCGGGGACTTCCGAGCGTCCGGATATCGTCTTGGATGCATCGGATCCCGTGCACGATCACCTGCTGAACGATCCCAATTTGGGCTTATTCCGAAACATGGCCGAATCGGGAACGGTGCGGCTGTTGAAGCTCTATGCTCCCATGAAGCCGGGTTTGCTGTGCACGGTCGAGGTGACAGTGGAAACGAACCATCCGACTCCCTTCCCGACGCCTTTTCGGCAATCGATCGGCATGCAGTTGGAAGCGTTGGAACTTCCGGTGTTACGAAGAGGGGTGCAGGCCGGAGGCAGCCTTGATCTTCTGTCGGATGGTCGATCGATCAGCGGAGTCCACTGGGCGTCGGTCGCGGCCGGAGGAGATGTCGTCATTCGGCGTATCGAAGACATCCCGGCGCTCAACCCTGCGGCCTCCGTGACGGGACAGAGCTACGGCGAGAGTTCGATCCTCGAAGATCGTTGGATGCATTTGTGGGCCGGAGGACTGATCCGAGAAGTCGAGCCGACGCCTGGCTCTGTGGGAATCCTTCCCCCGAACGTCCATTCCCGACAGATTCCAACCCCGGGGATGCTGTTCGAGGGATGGAGCTACGAGCAACTCAAGCAAACCGCGATCAGGTTCGGGAGTTACTATGTGCCTGGCTCTGATGGACTCCTCTATGAGGATGGAAATATGCAGATAGGGAGAGGCTTGTCTCCTCGCCAGGTCTTCTCTTCGCAGCAGGTTGGAGATCAACGGGGCTTGATTTTCGTCGACACTCTCGATCGGACCGCTCCGCGTACGGACAATATGGGCACCATCGAGATCAATGCCGGCTATTTCGAGGGAGTCGCAGTGGTCCACGGGCACGTGAGGCTCAATCTTTCCGGCACGGGGAATCGACTCAAGGTTCAAAGCCCGCGCGAGAACGGAGGCGGTCGGATGACCGTCGACCTTTCCGGTATCCATCTTAACGGCGTGTTGTACGCGGCGGGAAACATCGTGGTCGAGAACCCCGTCAAGGTGTACGGAGCAGTGATTGCCGAAGGAAACATCAGAGCACCGGACGGTCAGGGACGACTGGAAGTTTGGCATGACGACGACATGAGCTGGGGCCTGTTCCGTGGAGTGCCGGTCGTCTATCAAGCTCCCGGGACATGGATGGTTCGTTATTGAGAGAGAAGACCGCCATGGGCAGAGAAAGCTCAGCCGATTTTGAAGCACGGTCGTTCGCCGTGCTTGCCAAACAGGTCGATAACGGGATTGGCGAACGGAGAAGAGACCAGGCCATCGTGACGACGAATGAGCAGGACTCCGCTGTCGTGCGGCTCGTCAATCAAATCATTGCCGAATCCCACCGTCACGGAGCCTCCGATGTGCACATTGAGCCGTCCGCCGACGGGAAAGAGACGGTCGTCCGTTTTCGCGTGGACGGCACTTGCTTCACCGGCATGAAAATAGGGGCGGTGTATCAAAGAGCCGTCATCTCCCGCTTGAAAGTCATGGCCAATTTGGACATTGCCGAACGGCGCAAGCCGCAGGACGGGAAAATCCGGTTTTCGCTGGGGCGAGGACACGATCTGGAACTGCGCGTGGCGACGATTCCGACGTCCGGAGGAAACGAAGATATGGTGCTGCGACTGCTGGCGCAGAAGGACATCATGCCGCTGGAAGCGATGGAGTTTTCACCCGACGTCCTCCGGGCCGTGAAGGCGTTGGCCGAACTGCCGTATGGTCTATTCCTGTGCGTGGGGCCGACGGGATCGGGCAAAACGACCACACTCCATGCGATCTTGAAACATATCAACACGGATGAGCGGAAAATCTGGACGGCGGAAGATCCGATCGAGATTACACAAGAGGGGTTGAGGCAGGTCCAAGTCCATCCCAAGATCGGTTTGACGTTCGCCGCCGCGATGAGGGCCTTTTTGCGGGCGGATCCCGACGTCATCATGATCGGCGAAATGCGCGACAAAGATACCGCCGATATCGCGATCCAGGCATCCTTGACCGGCCATCTTGTTTTAAGCACATTGCACACGAACAGCGCGGTGGAGACCATAACGCGACTGCTCGATATGGGATGCGATGCGCTGAACGTCGCCGATACGATCGTAGGCGTGCTGGCCGTCCGTCTCTGTAAACGACTGTGCGAATCATGCAAAGAGCCGTATCATCCGACGAGACAAGAATATGACGAATTGGTCCAAGGATATGGACGGTCGCAATGGGAAACGCTGCGAGTGCCGTACTCAGAGGACTGGACGTTGTATCGAGCGACGGGATGTGATCGCTGTCATGGCAGAGGATTCAGCGGGCGGGTGGCGATTCATGAGTTGTTGATCGGAACAAAAGAAATCAAACGATTGATTCAATCAAAAGCGAGAGCGCCGGAGCTGATACCGGTCGCCATGCGACAGGGGATGGTCACGCTGCTGCAACACGGTATTCAGAAAGTCGTCCAAGGGGTCACCACCTATCGACAAGTCAGGGCCATCGCCATGAGAGAGTACGAGGATTTGTTGGAACCCCGCCCGCTCTTCTCGTCTCGCCTGTAAGGCACCCCCCCGCAAAGAGAGCCGTCTCTCGACTCTGAAGCCTCGCCCTTACGAGATTAAGATGAACGGACAATTCTTGTCCTTCTGCACGAAAATCGGCCATCCCGCTTTGCCATTCTCTCGAAATTGCCTGGCGACCTGAAAAGATTTCACAAGAGAATCAATCTGTTATCAGTGGGTTCCATGAAGGGCCTCTGGGGCACACCGCTTGCTCACTCTGCTATGAGCCATGGTGCGACGTAACCCTATAAGCCAAAGAAGTAAGAAGGTTTCGGTTCGCGAAGAGGGATTCACGCTGGTCGAAATTGCCGTTGTGCTGGCCATTGTCGGCATCGCGGCGGCGCTGGCGGGGCCGAATCTCATGACCATGTATGCGCGCTATGAGCTCTATCAGACGACGACGTCGCTCTACCAAACGCTGATGTTGGCGCGATCGGCGGCCGTCACCCGCAACACGGTCATCACCGCGACTCCGTCGAATCTTCCCAGCGGTCAGGGGCAGGTGGTGTTCAATGCGGTGATGACGGCGGAGCCGTTTCCGCTGACGGTGGGATTCGTCCCACCGCTGCCGGCGCAGCCGATCGGCTTTACCTCCCGCGGCTTGAGCACGACCCCTCTGGCCACGCAAACCGTTCAGCTCCAGAGCCTGCGAGACCCCAATTTGATCTATACGATTTCACTGGCTCCTTCCGGAAAAGTGACCTGGTGCAATCAAGCGGTCAATCCCTGCCTGGTCCAGTCCGGTTGATGATGGAGCGGATCATGAGGCTCGGTACATGAGCGTGCGGCATCAAGAAGATGGATTCACCTTGGTCGAAGTGCTGGTTTCGGCCACCGTGCTCAGCATCGGCGTGCTCGGCATGGCGGCCATGCAGGGGATCTCGTTCACCAAGAACGTGGACGCCAACGACCTGTCCATTGTGACCAATCTGGCTTCCGATATGGTGGAGCGGATTCAAAACAGCCGGCGCAACGCCTGGGCGTACAACGCCGTCAACACGGCGGGAGGAGGCAACTGCCTGACCGGAGCGATTCCGGCCGCGCAACCGGCGCCGCCGTTTCCCGCGGCGCCGCTCTCGGTGGCGGCCACCAGAAAGGTGCAAGGCGATTGCGTGCAATGGAGACAACTGGTTCAGGATTCCAATCTCCTCAACGCGCAAGGGACCGTGACGGTGACGCCGGTTGCGCCGGTTACGGCCGATTCCGCCTCGGTGCTCGTCACCGTCCGAGTCCAATGGAACGAGCGGGCGCAGGGCCAGAGGCTGCGCCAGGTGGCGTTTCAAACCCAGATTGTGCCGGAGTGAGCGACGCAATGCGACTCACCGGATTTCACGACGGAGCCGTCGATAGCCGATGGGAACGGGTCGGCCAGGGAGGCTTCACCTTGACAGAGGTGATGGTGGCCGCGGCCATGACGACGGCCATTCTGACCGCGGGGTTCGCCGCCCTCACCATGACACAGAAAACCACACGCATGACCAGCCAGGTGGGGCAAACTCAGGCGACGGCGCGGAGCGCCATCGATATGATCGCGGCGGATTTAAAGTTGGCGGGGTTCGGCATGCAGGGTCTGGTGGGAGCCGGCGGCGGATCTGGAACGGTGGGAGGCTGTCGCATCAACAATACTCCGGCGGCGTTGGTTCCAACGGACAACAATCCGGCCGGGCCGGACACGGGCCCTGACCGGATTTCCATCGTGGTGCCGATGACCAACTCCGTGGCGGCGGCCGGCCCCCTCTGGCAGGTCTCGGTTCCGCCGGCCGGTATGATCGGCGGGCCGAACAGTCCCATTACCAATGTTCCGCTCCCCGCCGGGGCGATTGCGGCCATGGAACAGGCGGTTGGAGGGGCGGCGTTGCTCCCCGGCATGAGTGTGTCGATCGCCGGCACCGCGGGATCGGTGATCCAGAACGCCGGAGGAGCCGGGCTGGTGCTCAATCCGCCCATTCCAGCGCCGGTTCAGTTTGGAACCGGCACGCAAGTCTATGTGTTGCAGTGCATCACCTATCAGGTGATTCCCCCGCCCGACAATCTCAATCTCTGTCAAGGCAACGCGCCCTGTCTGGTTCGGGGCGCCGTGCCGGTCGCGTTAGTTCCCGCAGGCACGGCCCCCAACTGTAACCAAGCCGGTTCGACCTGCGTGCCCATCATGGACGGAGTCGAGGACTTGCAACTGGCCTATGCCTGCGATGGATGCAGTCCTCTGGTCAATGGAGGCAATCCCGACGGCCAGATCGACGACCTCAACGGCAGCAATTCCTTCGACCAAGGGGATTTCATCACGAATCGTGATTGGTTCGGGACCGGCGCGCCGTTCGGCACGTACATGACGCCCGACAAAATTCGGCTGGTTCGCGTGACGCTTGTGGCTCGACAGGCGAGGCCGGATCAGGGGTTCGGGGAGGCGAATCAGGTCGTGGTGCATACAGGCTTAAGCAGCGGCGCAATGGGCGGCGGGATCAACGGCGGCATTCTCACGGTGAGCGACCACAACCACGCCGACGGCCTGTTCACGGCGGGCGACAACGGAACTCCGGCCCAACAACAGGCCTATCTGCAACTGCGGCGGCGCATCCTTACCCGCACGGTCGAATTGAGAAATCAGAGGTACTAGATGGCAAGGGATGAAGAAAGCCGTCTTGGAGTCCGGCCCCTCCTCATGCAAGATGACCGGGGCATCGCCCTGTTGGCGATGATGATCATCCTGCTGCTGGCTGGCGTGCTCGGCGTGGCGGCCTTGACCATGACCGGCATGGAAAACTCCATGGCCGGAGCCGTGCGCATGGTCGAAGAAGGAACCCATGCGGCCGAGTCGTGCATCGGGGCATCGGTCAACGTGATCCAGCAAAGCATCGATGCGGGAACCGTGCCCGCAACGCTTATTTCACCCGGCGGGCCGGTGCCGGCCGCCAACGCGGTGTTCCTCGGCGAGGAAATCAACGGTGTGCGGGCCAACGATCCGGACGTCGCTGTCGGGACCGGCGGCAATCCGAACATCGTCATGAACGTCAATAATTACGTGGTCAACGGCGACATCGATTTTCAATACCGCAAACAAAAGAGCGGCGGGGTGGCCAGCTTGGCATCCGGCTACGATGGAACAGGAACGGGTGCCGCGTCAGTGGACATGTTCTATCGCATCGACTGCACCGCCCAGAACGCGGCGACAGGGGCCACGAGCCGCGTGATTGCGGTCTACGACTGCCTGGCGGCGGGGGACGGCTGCACGAGGCGGACGTATTAGCAGAGACGTTTCACAACCGATCAATCGACCTGCTGACTGGAAGAGGCCAAAAATGAAAACGGTCTTAACACAGAGAAAGACAGACAGGGTCATCGAAATGAGAAAAGTGGGAGCAACAAAGCGGTCCGTGGTTTGCTGCATCGCGGTCGCTGTGGGCTGCGTGGGCGGATGGCACGGTGGGATACCATCCATCGCCATGGCTCAGTCTCGCCCCATGGTGGTTGCCGGGCTGACGGAGCGTGGCATCGTAACCGATCTCTTCGAACGGACCATCGTCATCGATGGAAGAGCATACGAAGTGGACCGGACGGTGGAGGTCGTTGATGATGAAGGCAATCAAATCGATCTGTCGGCCGTCACGAGGAACGCGGAGATTCGTTTCCGGGTGAAACGAGACGACGCCCACAAGATCGACAAGATCATGGTTTATTTGGCTCGATAGTGAAGCGATCGGCCGCAGGGCCGCCCAACAAACGAGGAGAATGCCATGAACAGCCGGAACATCGCATGTCGTGGAACAGCGGCCCTGATTGTGCTCGCCGGTTTCTTGTCAACACAGCCGCTTGCCGCTCAGACGATGGATCAGTATTACAGCGTGCCGCCCTTCGTGGCGGATCAGGTGCCGCCGAACATCATCCTCCTCATGGATAATTCCGGGAGCATGGGGGGGCGCGCGTGCGATTCAACCTGGTGCGGCGTGCTGGCCAGCGGAGGGACCACACCGGTGAATCAAAGCTTCGTGGCGAGTACGACATACAGCGGTTTTTTCGACTCGTTGACGTGTTACACCTACGATGCCACGAATACCCGATTCGACGCGGCTTCCAGTAAATCGTCGCTCACCGCCACGTGTGGGGCGAGCGAGTGGGACGGCAACTTGCTCAACTGGGCGACCTTTCGCCGATTTGACGCGGTGAAAAAGGCCCTGATCGGAGGCCATTGCGCGGTCACCCGTGCGGCGGACGGCACCTGTCCGGCGAGTGGATCTCCGGCCAGGATCACCATCAAGGCCGGTCAAGACGTTTTTAGCTCCAGCGCCTGTTGCCAGCACCATACAACACAAGCCGTCCCAAGCAGCGGTACCAACGGCTATAGCGGCCGTGTTCCGACCTCTGCTACCGGAGGGACCCCCTCGAATCTGTACATTCATCTTCGCGGCGGCACGTCCGGGATGCAGGGAACATTTTGTGTGGACAATGATGACACAGCGCCGGCATCAAACGCGACCTCCTGTACCGATTCCGATGGATTCACCGAGAGCCAATACCGGTTGCGTTTGTCGGTCTCTTCTCAACCGACCGGCGTCATCCAACAGATTGGTGCGCAGGCCCGGTTTGCGCTCGCCGTGTTCAATTCCAGTTCGTCCTACAATGGCATGCGGATCTTGACCGGCGCCGGCAGCCGCCAATCGATCGATTTCAACGGGTCCACGGTGGAAACGTTTAATGACAATATAGCGGCCATGGTGGATGCGGTGGAGGAATCTTACCCGGCCACCTGGACGCCCCTGGCGGAGTCGCTCTACGATGTCACCCGCTATGTGGCGCAAATCAATTCGGCCTACTATCCCGATACCTATGTCTACCCCATCGCCTATTCTCCGGGTGTTGCCTTTGGAGCGTCTGGGCGTGGGAGTGTCGGGTCGGCGGAAATCAGTGTGCTCACGGGATCCGAGACTTGCCCGTCCGGATATGTTACCAACGCCTGCGGCCGTGATCCGTTCTTTTACGGCAGCAATCACACTCCGGCATGGGCGAGCACCTCGACTCAAGTCCGCTGCTGCAAGACATTCGTGATCGTGTTCACGGACGGAGAGCCGACCCAAGACCAAAACATTCCATCTGGTCTCAACAATTATGCCGTCACCAATGCACCCTCCTACGTCGGCACCCTCTGTACGGGAAATAGAGGCGTTCCCTATGCCAATCCCCCGGGGTCGACGTGCAATAACGATCCCGCGACACCATCCAATGTGCTGCTGATGCAGCATCGGACCGATTACAACGCACAGGGATTTACCAATGGAAGCCACTATTTGGACGATGTCGCCTATTGGGCCCATATCAACGATCTGCGGCCTTGTAATGGCACGGCGGATGGCACGATCGCCGTGTTGAATGTGACAGGTCACTGTTTAGAGGGGCTCCAGAACATCACGGTTTATACCTTTTATGCGTTTGGCACGATCTCCGGTCGCGAACTCCTCATGAAAGCAGCATTGCTCGGCGGCTTCGAGGATACAAACGGCAACAATGTGCCGGATCTCGTCAATGAGTGGGACAAGACCGTCAATGCGACCGGCGCACCAGGCAGTGACGGCATCCCCGACAATTATTTTGAATCATCCAACGTGGACGACCTGCAAGAGCGGCTCATGGCCACGATCACGTCGATCTTGCGACGAAGCGCCTCCGGCACCTCGATCTCCGTGTTGGCCACCTCGGCTTCTGGCGAAGGGTCCATCTATCAAGCCTACTTCTTTACGAGCGACATCGGCCAGAGCGGGAACACGGTCAAATGGACCGGCTACACCCATGCGCTGTTCATCGACTCGTTCGGCAATTTCCGCGAGGATACCAATCAGGACGGGGTGTTGGATTACAGTGTCGATCGGATCGTGACGACCAGGTATGACGACGATCCGTCCAGTCCCACGTATCGGAGCGTGCTCGTGGATAAGTACGAAGATCTCAATGGAGATGGCTTGGCGGACAGTACGACGCCCGTCGTGCTGGGTGGAAACTTGAAGTCAATCATTCCGATCTGGGAGGCGGGCAAGGAACTGGCGCTCACCTCTGCCGCCTCTCGGAAAATTCTGACCTGGGTCGATGTCAACAATAACGGCCTCGTCGAGCCGAGCGAACAAATGGACTTCGGCACGGCCAATTGTACGACGCTGCGCGACTATCTGCGCTACGCCGGCGATACCTGCACGGGCGACAGCAACGCGATGAACCTCATCCGCTTTATCCGCGGAGAAGAAATCAGCGGGCTCCGCACGCGCATGATCGAGGTGCCGGTCGGGAGCGGTTCCTATCACGTCTGGAAGCTCGGCGATCCGATTCACTCGACGCCGACGATCGTCGGGCCGCCGAAAGAACGGTATGACTTGATTTATGGCGATGCGACCTACAACACGTTTTATCAACAGTATAGAAACCGTCGCCAAGTGGCCTACGTCGGAGCCAACGACGGGATGCTCCATGCCTTCAACGCGGGATTTTATCATCGCGGGGATAATCCGGCGACGACGAACGTGGTCGAGCGGGGTTGGTTTACCAAAACGCCCACCGATAATTCGGGAGGCCCCAATTTGGGCGCCGAGCTCTGGGCCTTCATTCCCTATCAGCTCTTGCCGCAGCTTCAGTGGCTCGCGAGGGCCGACTATAGCCACGTGTATTACGTCGATCTGAAGCCGAAAGTGTCGGACGTCCGGATCTTTACGCCCGATGCCGACCATCCCGACGGCTGGGGCACGATCCTGATCGGCGGCTTTCGTATGGGAGGCAGTTGCGGCAACTGCACGGCCTCGACGGGGGCGCCGGCGATGACGGTCAATATCGGCGGCACGAACCGGACGTTTTATAGCGCCTATTTCGTGCTGGACATTACGAATCCGGAAGTCGATCCGAAGCTTCTGTGGGTGTTCACCGACAGCGGATTGGGACTCACGACGGCCTATCCGGCCATTACGCGGGTGAACCCGACGAGCGATACGCCGACCAGCAAGACCAACGAAAAGTGGTACGCGATTTTCGGGTCCGGCCCCAACGGCTATCAGGCAGATTTGCCGTCCACGCCGAGCCAAACGGCCAAACTCTATGCGGTTGATCTGGCCGTGGGGCCGGGGATCGGCAACAGCAATGTGACGACGATGTCCGTGGGGACCTGGCGCTCGTTCATGGGGCATATTATCACGGTGGATAAGGACCTCGACTGGCGCGGCGATGTCGCATATGCGGGAAGGACCATTCATGACGGAGCGTTGCCGTGGCGCGGGAAACTTTACCGGCTGACGATGAGTTGTCCATCCAGCCCGTGCACGCCCGAGACTTGGGGAATCTCGAGTGGATCGGGCCGCAGGCCCACGGAAGTGATCGATACCTTCTCCGATCCTATTTTGGGAACCGTAGAGGTCGGACCCCTGACGGCCGCGCCGACGGTCACGATCGACGATGCCAACAAACTCTGGGTCTTTTTCGGCACGGGGCGGTATTTCGGCAATTCCGACAAGGTCGATAATAACGTGCAACGGCTGTTCGGCATCAAGGATTCCGTGGTGAACGGCATCTGCACACAAACCAGCGCGGCCAGTTGTCACGACGATGACCTGGTGGACGTGACCAATGCGACCATCTGTTTGGTCTGTGACGGCGGCACCAATCAAGTGACGGATCCGACGAATCCGACCGTCACCACGTTCCATGGGACCGGGACGACCTCGATGGTGGGTCTGGTGGACCAGAGAGATGGGTGGCGCGTCACCCTGCCAACCGGCTCGGGCACCAACGCGGCGGAACGGTCGGTGGTCAGCCCGACTCTGATCGGCGGCACAGTGTTCTTCCCCACGTTCGTCCCGACGAACGACTACTGCGCCTCGACCGGCTTAAGTTATCTCTATGCCCTTTATTACAAGACCGGCACCGCTGCGACGACGCCGGTGGTCGGCACGACGACGGCGGGCGCCAACGTCAACGTCACGACCAAAGTCGCGCTGGGCGTGGGGTTGGCCTCATCGATGTCCGTCCAGATCGGATCACAAGGGGCCGGCAATCTCGGAACCGGCGGCACGGGTGGAGGGGGATGCGCCGGCGGCATGACCGGGGCGATTCAAATGAGCACCGGCGCAGCGACTCAGCCTTGCGCGAGCGCGGGGGACTATTTCAGCCGCTATGTCAGTTGGGTGCATCAGCGGGATTGAGGGGCGACCTCGTCGTTTACCTGGCGGGAACAGGAGGAGTGTCGTGCTTCGTATAGCCGCCATCGTGGCGGTCACCGCACTCTGGACGATGGCGTCCTGTACGGACCGTCCGTCATCACTTTCTTTAACCTCTCCGGCGGCGGGGAACCGACCTCCGACCGTTCTATCGGCCCGGTTTCTCAACGATCCCTTGTCGGCAGCGGAGCCGGCGGCCGTCCAGGTCGTTACCGAAGATCCGGAACATGAAGCCGTGACCTTGTCGTATCAATGGTACGTGGAGGATGTCCCACTCGTCGGTGAAACGAATTCCACATTGTCTCCCGCCAAATTTCGCCGAGGCCAACGGGTAAGCGTGGAGATTACTCCGGCCGACGCCAAGCAAAAGGGGCCCTCCTATCGCGTTCCTCCCGTGTCGGTGGGCAACGCGCCCCCGGTCGTTCGATCGGCCATGATCGTCCATCGCGATGAGTCATCCGGAAACGTGATTGAGGCGTCGGTCGATGCAAGCGATCCCGATCTCGATCCTTTGAGCGTGACCTACCGTTGGTACAAGAACCAAGTGTTGGTGAAAGAAGGCGAAGAAGCGTTTCTCGATGTCGGAGAAGTCGCCGTGGGCGAGACGGTCGTCGTCGAAGTCACGGCTCGTGATCCCAGCGGTACAAGTGGAACGGCGCGGTCCGCTCCCTGGTCGATGGGCAATAGGCCGCCTCGGATCGTCTCGACGCCGCCGGTTCCCCACACCTCGGAATCGTACACATACAGGGTCCAGGCGATCGACGACGATGGAGACGATTTGATCTATGCGTTGGAAACCGCTCCCGCCGGTATGGCGATCGGCGAGCGGACCGGCCGAATCGACTGGCGCGTCCCTCAAGATCAAACGGGAGTCCAACACGTGAAAATAGTCGTGAAAGACGGGCGCGGCGGAGCCGCGCTGCAAGAGTTCGATCTTCACGTGACTCCGCTGCTTCCCGTCACCCCGCCGGGAACGTAACCGGGGCGGTTCCTGATCCCGCCCTTCCGCTTGTCGGGTATTTTCCCGGTCTGGTAAGATGAAATCACGGATTCATGTCGGACGAAGGAGTCCACACCCCGCTTGTGCGCAAGCTGAAATTACGAGAGGGCACCAATACCGCCGTCCTGTTCGGTCATCATGATCGGCATCTCAAGCTGATCGAACATGAATTGGGGGTGCGGTTG
The DNA here is from genome assembly GCA_024331085.1 of Nitrospira sp. Taxonomy (GTDB): domain Bacteria; phylum Nitrospirota; class Nitrospiria; order Nitrospirales; family Nitrospiraceae; genus Nitrospira_D. Next base: position 32,582 of record JANDJG010000015.1, read on the forward strand.
TCGGCTCGGGGCGAAGAATTGACCATGGACGGTCAACCCGAAGCCGTTCGTCAAGCGGAGCGGGTGGTGCTCGAGCTGGCCGCGTTGGCGAACGAAGGGATCATCCTGCAAACGGAAGACGTCACCCACGCGTTGAGCGCCTTGCGACAGGAGCCGGACGCCGCGATCAAGGACGTCCTCTACGGGCAGGCGACCATCGTCACCAAAAAACGGCTCATCGGCCCCAAGTCTCCGACCCAGAAAACGTACATCGAGGCGATCAACAAGCACGACGTCGTCATCGCCATCGGGCCGGCCGGGACGGGCAAGACCTATCTAGCCATGGCCATGGCGGTGAGCGCGTTGATGAAAAAAGAAGTCAGCCGGATCATTCTCGCGAGACCCGCCGTCGAAGCCGGAGAAAAGCTCGGGTTTCTGCCGGGCGACCTCTATCAGAAAGTCAACCCCTACCTGCGCCCCTTGTATGACGCGCTGTTCGACATGATGGACGTGGAGCGGGCCAACCGGCTGATCGAGCGGGGAGACATTGAAATCGCGCCGCTGGCGTTCATGCGCGGGCGCACGCTGAACGACTCGTTCGTCATTCTCGACGAAGCGCAAAACGCCACCGCCGAGCAGATGAAAATGTTTCTCACGCGGTTGGGATTCCACTCGAAAATGGTCGTGACGGGAGACATCACCCAGGTGGACTTGCCGAATGACCGGGTGTCGGGATTGATCGAAGTCAAGGACGTGCTCCGCGACGTGGACGGCGTCGCGTTCGTGCATTTCGACGACAAGGACGTCGTGCGGCACCGCCTGGTTCAGAACATCATCAAAGCCTACGATCGCTATCAATCGACCGGCGCCGAGGGGTCCGGTCAAGGCCGGCGGCGCGCGCCTTTCCACCCGTCTTCGCCCGGGCATCGCAAACCGTCTCCGGCCTCGGTGCCGTCGGATGATGCGTTCGGCCAACCACACTGATGGCCGTCTTTCTGCGCGTCCGCCTCAGACGGTTGTCGAAACGACAAGATTCGCTGGTGCGCGCGGCGCGAGCGGTTCTCGACGCGCTCGGAGAGTCGCGGTCGGAATTGAGCGTGGAGCTGGTCGGCGACGGGCGGATGCGCCGTCTGAACAAAGTCTATCGGGGGAAAGATCGGACCACCGACGTGTTGGCGTTTGCGATGCGGGAGACGAAGTCTCCCTGCCGGAGGCTCCTGGGCGACGTGGTCATCTCCGTGCCGACTGCGACGCGTCAAGCGAAAGAAGCGGGGCGGTCGCTGAACGAGGAAATCGCCGCGCTGCTGGTGCATGGGGTGCTGCATTTGTGCGGGTACGACCATGAGAAGAACGAACGGGAGGCCGCGCGGATGAAGCGGCGTGAACAAGCCGTGTTGCGGGCGGTGGAAGCGGTTCCTCGCCTGGTGCGAAGACGGATTCGATGAGTAAAAAGGAGACTCTGATCGTGGGGTGGTTTCAGAGGCTGCAAGAAGGGTTGGGGAAAACGCGGCAAGCCGTGCGGCAATCGCTCGATCACATGCTGGGGCGGACGCCGACACCGGCCCTGCTGGAAGAACTCGAAACGTCGTTGCTCGGCGCTGATCTCGGCGCCCGCGTCGTGGATCGATTGATCCGCCGAGTCAATGAAGAGGCGCGCGGCGAGGCGGCCTCGTCTTTCCGGGGTGTTCAGAACGTGTTGAGTCGAGCCCTGTACGACATTCTCAAGCAGGTCGCCGGCCCTCCGCTCCTTGAGTTGATCGACCAGGGCCCCCGACCCTTCGTCGTGCTCGCGGTCGGCGTAAACGGGGTGGGAAAAACCACGACGATCGCGAAAATGGCGCGACGGCTGGCGCAGGCCGGACGGCGGCCGTTGTTGGTCGCGGGCGACACGTTTCGCGCCGCGGCGATCGAGCAGTTGCAGGTATGGGCGGATCGGTTGGAAGTGCCGATCATCCGCCAGCGGCACGGGGCCGATCCCGCGTCCGTGGCCTTCGACGGCATCGCCGCGGCCAAGGCCCGAGGCATGGACGTGGTGCTCATCGATACGGCGGGCCGGTTGCACACCAAGTCCAACCTGATGGAAGAGTTGCGCAAGGTCAAGCGCGTCGTCGCTCGCGAGTCGCCCGGCGCGCCCCACGAAGTGCTGCTGGTGTTGGACGCCACGGTCGGCCAAAACGCCCTGGCGCAGGCCAGACAATTTCACGAGGCGGTGGGCGTCACCGGTTTGGTATTGACGAAATTGGATGGCACGGCTCGAGGCGGCATCGTCGTGGCCATCGCGGAGGAATTCAAGATACCGGTCCGCCTGGTGGGTGTCGGAGAAGGGGTTGAAGACCTACAGGACTTCAACCCCGAAGCCTTCGTTGCGGCGCTGTTTGGAGAACCGGCCGCCGGCTCGTAGCTCCTCTTCTTCTCGTTTCGTTCTCTCCATGCTATGCTGCCCCCCGGTCGGTTTCCCGCTTTGCCCGAACGGCGCACTTGATGATGACGTGTTTGTGGCGATGCGGCTGTCACTTGTTGAACAGCATGGCTCATCCTGCTTCCATGGTGCTCGGAACACGGCGTCTTTGCTCCGTCATCGTGCTGCTCGTCGGCGCAGGTGGGTCTCATGCCGTAGCCGGCGCGGTCGGCTCGGTTCACCCGTCCGTTGTGAGTCATGACCTTGAGATTACGATCAATCCCGCGACCCATGAATTGATCGGGCGTGATCGAATGGTCGTGGCGAGGCCCATCGAGGCGGAGACCGTTTCATTCTCGCTCGCGCCCACCTTGCGTGTGGAATCGCTCGCGATAGTCGGAGAGGACGAATCTCGGGATGATCGAGAGCGGGCTCGTCCGTTGGCTTTCTCGCTTGATCGGACCGCACATCCGGCTGGGCAACGAGTGGTTGTCACTCTTCCTCCCGGCCATGCCGGACAGGTCACGCTGATGTGGGCCTATCGCGGAACCATCCATGATCCGCCCAAGGAACCGCGCCACCTGCGGTTCGTGACCCCGGACGAAACCGCCGGCTACATCGGCGAGGAAGGGGTGTACTTAAGCGGCGAGAGTCAATGGTATCCGGATATCGAGGGGGCCTACAGCACCTACCGTCTTCATGTTCACGTTCCGGATGGATGGACGGTCGTGACGCAAGGGCGTCGGCAAGCCGAGACGGTCCGTGACGGACGGGTTTCTTCGACATGGGTGGTCGCGGAGCCGGCGGAAGCCTTGACCCTGGTCGCCAATCGATTTGTCGTCAAAACCCGAGACTGGACGAGCCGAACCGGGCAACGGATCGAGCTGGCCACGTATTTCTTCCCCGACAACGCCGGGCTGGCCGATGAATACCTCGAGGCCACGGCCACCTATCTCGACGCCTATATCGGGATCTTGGGAGAGTATCCCTTTCATCGATTCGCGGTCGTGGAAAACTTCTTCCCCAGCGGGCTCGGCATGCCGTCGTTCACCCTGCTGGGCAGCGGGAGCATCAAGCGGCACTACGTCCAGCCCTATGCCCTGGGGCATGAAATCGTCCATTCCTGGATCGGCAATTCCGTTTTTCATCGCCAAGGTGCCGGCAACTGGGTCGAGGGATTGACGACCTACCTGGCCAATTACTATTGGCATGAGCTGACGGGCGACGATCGGCAGGCGACCGAACAGCGACGCATGATGGTCGAGGGCTACAGTCTCTACGTGGCCCCAGACCGAGACTATCCGGTCTCCCGCTTTTTCGCCAAGCATGACGAGAGAGACAACGCCATCGGCTATCACAAGGCCGCCTTCGTGTTTCAACACCTGCGTCATGAAATCGGCGACGAAGCGTTCTGGCGCGGCGTCAAGATGTTCGCCCAAGGGTACCGCAATCGACCGGCCGATTGGGGGGATATCGAGAAGGTCTTTGCCCGGGAGAGCGGGAGGGATCTCCGTTGGTTTTTTGAGCAATGGGTTGAACGGGACGGCGCGCCGCAACTCTCCTTGGGTGAGGTTCATGCCCGTTCGGTTCGGAGTCAAGACGGAGGGGAGACATGGCGAATGGCCGTTCGGGTTCGTCAGTCCGGACGGCCGTTTCAAATGGCCGTCCCTCTCCGAGTCGTGCTGGACAATGGGACTGAGACGAAATGGATCAGGCTCGGTCCCTCCGCTGCGACAACGGACGAGCTTGTGGTCGCGGCTCGCCCGCTTCACGTGCAACTGGATCCCGATTGGATGGTGTTCCGCCGGGTCCCACGCAGCCGGTTGACGCCGATGTTGAACGGATACGTGACCGACGGCAAGAGGACGGTGGCGCGAACCGTCATGGGAGCGGCCGGCCCCTTTCAACCTATCCTCGACCGGATTGTCGAGAGAGAATCTCAATGGCCTGAATCGAGGAAGACCGCAATGGCACCGCTCGGAGAAACGGCCCTGCCTCCGACCGGGTCGGTTCTGGTCTTGGGAGACGCCGATCAACGGAACAGGATAGAGCCGCTCGTCAAAGAGTCCTGCGGCGACCTGGTTCGGTTCCGCGAGGAAGGCTTTGATGTGAAGGGTCGGACCTATGAAGGTCGCGACATGGCCGTGCTCTTTACCTGTCGCCGTGCCGCCGTACCGGGGAGCGTGGTGACGGTCCTCTACGGCCTAAGTTCGGGAGCGGTTGAGCGGGCGTCCAATTTTCTGTTTTATTACGGCTGGCACAGTTACGTGGTCTTTAAAAATGGAGCCGTGGTGGAGCGGGGGGTGTGGCAGGATGGGCCGGAGGCGAAGGAGGTGGAAGTCGATGGGGCTCGGTAGATCTTGGAGACGTCTCACGTGGGCGCTGATGGCGGCGTTGTGCCTATCCGTTGGGTGTGCGGCCAATGAGGCTCGGAAAGAAGCCGCGACGCCCGTCACAGGTCACTCCGTCGCCGGTCCGACGGAGCGCCACCTTGCCAATATCCGGCAACTGACCTTCGGCCGCCAGAACGCGGAGGCGTATTTTTCGTTCGACGGCACGAAGCTGATTTTTCAATCGACCAACGATTGGACGAAGGGGGCGGCGGTTGCCGATAAACCGGCCGAGGCCGGGGTCGGCTGTTATCAGATGTATGTGATGGATATCGAGACCGGTCACGTTCGGATGGTGAGCACCGGCAAGGGAGCCACGACCTGCGGGTACTTTTATCCGGGCGATCGCCGTGTCATTTACGCTTCGACGCACGAGGCCGGCCCGGCTTGCCCTCCCAAGCCGAAGCGGGGCGGAACCTATCGGTGGGCGCTTGACGACTATGATCTGTATGCGGTGGATCTTGACGGGGGCGATTTCAAGCGGCTCACGACGACGCCGGGCTACGATGCGGAGGCGACCCTCTCGCCGGACGGCAAGACCATCGTCTGGACGTCGGTGCGGGACGGGGATCTTGATCTCTACACGATGAATCTCGATGGAACGGGGGTCAGGCGGTTGACCGACGACGTCGGTTACGACGGCGGCGCATTTTTTTCACCGGACAGCACGCGAATCGTGTACCGTGCGTCACACCCGACGGAACCGGAAGAGAGGGCTCATTATCGAGATTTGCTGGCGCAGGGGTTGGTCGAGCCGAACCAGCTCGAGATCTTCGTGATGAACGCCGATGGGTCCGGCAAGAAGCAGGTGACGTCGAACAGGGCGTCGAACTTCGCGCCGTTTTTTCATCCGGACGGGCGGCGCATCATTTTTTCCTCCAACGTGGAAACAAGAAATGAAAAGGGCCGGCCCAGTTTCCACCTGTACCTCGTCAATGACGACGGCACGGGGCTGGAGCGGGTCACCACGGAAGGCCGCTTCAACAGTTTCCCCATGTTTTCACCGGACGGGAAACGGTTGGTCTGGGTGTCGGATCGCAATGCCAAGGAGCCGGGGGAATTCAATGTCTTTCTGGCCGATTGGATCCCCTAGCCCGTGCCGGTGACCGCCGATCAGGACGCAGAACCCTTCTCGGCCGATCGAGACTCCATCGGCCCTTGCGACGATCGGCCTCGGTCGGGAATCGGCAGACTCCTCGCCTCCGGCTGTTGTTCCGGAGCCGCGCTGATCATTACCTTCCTCGGCTTTTCTCAATTCGATCTTCCCGTCGCTCGATACGTGCGATCCGTCACGACGTACCGTCCCTGGGAGCAGCTCACCATCCCATGGATGGCCTTTACCAGCAACGCCGGGGACTGGATCGGCGAGGGAACGCACCTGGTCGTCTTCAGCCTGGTCTTGACGGCGGCCGGATGGCTTTGGTCGAAGGAAAAGATCAAAAAGGCGGGCATCGAAACCCTGCCGGCGCACGGCCTCGCGGCCTTGATAGTGAACGGGCTCAAGCACCTGATCGGCAGACCCCGTCCCAAATTCACCCACTCCGGCGACTGGTCGCTCGCGCCGTCGATGACGTCCGGGTTCGATTCGTTTCCCTCCGGTCATTCGGCGGCCGGTTTTGCCGTCGCGACCGTCTTGGCCAAGCGGTTTCCCGCAATCGGTCCGCTCGCGATCGCGGTTGCCTGTTTCGTGATGCTGAGTCGCGTTCTTCGGGGGTCTCATTTTCCGACCGACGTGATCGGGGGAGCCGTGATCGGGGTTGTAAGCGGGTCGATTGCCGCGGCTCCCTTGAAACAGTGGCGGGCATCAATCGTGGAGGGGCTGTTGCATTCCGCCTGGGGAGCCTGCGCCGCGTTGGCGCTGCTATGGGCCTTGGCTCGTCCCTTGGAAGGAGGAATTGCCGGTGCGGTCCTGATCGTCTTGGGCTTGGCCGCCACGGCCGGCGGGTTATGGCTTCGGCGACTCACGTGGCAGGGCAACGGCGCATCCGGCTTCTCGGCGAACGTTTCGCCGCTTCTCATCGCCTATGGCCTTGCCGCGATGACGACATCGCTCTCCGTGGTGGCGGCCGCCGGGTTGACCTGTCTTGCACATTGGCTTGGCGGCGAGCCGGTCGTTCAAGAAAAGAGCCCGATTCGCTCGTCATGGGCGGCGGCGAAGGAGATCGCTCTCTTGCTCTGCGTGCTGTCGGCCCTGTTGATCCTGTTCGGCCTTCGCGGAGTGCTGCCCTTTCGGTGATCATTGATCCGCAACGGGCCGATGCCGTCTCTCATGAAATGAGTTGACGGACGCCGTCGCAAAGACCCACAGGGTGAAAACGGTTAGTGAGCGGGAACGATGGGTGGCGGTTGCCGGGACGGCTCCGGTATCGTCACCATCGGTTGATTGGCCAGGAGCACATAGCCGTGCCGCTTGAGAACCGGTTGAAACGAGGCGGCTTCCTCCGGCAAGGATCCGCGCAGGTCGTCCCGCAAGAGAATCATGGTGCGGCCCGGATGACGCAGGGCCGTCTTCAGCCGATCCACTTCCCCCGTTGAAACGAACAGGACCCGGCGCTGTGCGTAAAATGCGATAGAGGGTCTGGTCGTTCCATAGGCGATCAATTGATCGGTCGGATCGAGACTCACGCCGGCCGCATAGGCCAGCTCCTGGGGGGGAGCGATGGCATAGCGGTTGACGCCGGGGACGACGGTATAGAGCGCGAGGAGAAAGACGGCGGCGACCGTTCCTCCCGCGACCCCGAGCGTTACCTGACGTTTTTCACGGTACAACCCGAAATAGCCGACCAGTCCCATGCCGATCAACACCGCCGCCGTGGCCAGATAGGGGCCGATTCCCAGTTCGAATTCTGTGGCGAGGGGAAACTCATTGAGCAGTTTGCCGGAGAACTTTTCGTACAGGATGGGCAAGCAGGCCAATCCGATCGCCAAGAGATAGCCGACGATCGTCATGGTGTGGATGGACAGACGAACCCCTTTCGCCAGCGGCTCTTCGCTCGTGCGGAACCAGTAGGATGCCGCCAGTAACGACACGGCGGGGAAAAGCGGGCCGATATAATGCGGCAAGCGGGTCGAAGAGAGGGTGAAGAAGACAAAAGTTCCGATGAACCACAGGGCGGCGAACCATTCCAACTCTCTTCCTTTCAACGCTCCGTCGGCGGCCGCCGATCGGGACGTGTCCGGCGATGAGGGCTCGGCGGGCTCTGTTTGTGGCCGGCTCCGCCAGTCGAGATAGGTCTGATATAACGCGGCGGGCAAGAAGGGACTCCAGGGGAAAAAGCCGAAGAACAGCACCGGGATGTAGAACCACAGTCCGGCCCCATGCCCTTCCATCGGGCTGAGAAAGCGGCCGACGGTGTGAAGCTTGGCCTGCGAGCTGTAGGAGTCGCCGTGGATGATGACCATGGCGGCGTACCAGGGAATCGTCAGTGCCGCGAAGAGGA
>JANDJG010000088.1 GCA_024331085.1 Nitrospira sp.
GCTGAAGATCAACCGGGCGCGTCGGATAAAGAATTGATTGGTTTCATCGATCGACCGATCTTGATCGACCCTGAGAAAATCGTTGTCGATAAGATAATTGTACCGGACCTGAGCATAACCTCGAACGCTGATCTTCTCCCACCATCGCTCACGGACCGGCGTGTCGCCAGCCGCTCGGCTGGCCTCCAATTCTTTTTGTTGCCGCTTTTCTTCTTCCGCCTTCAGTTTGATCCATTGATCGATTGAGATCTGCTGATTTTCCAAGAGCAGATCTTCAAGATTTCCTCCCCATGTCTCGCCGCCTCCGATCAAGAACAACAGGCCGACGACGGCGCCGATCCTCCACACTCCAATCCCGGCCGAACAAACTTTTTGATGCATGGATCCTCCCCTGGCCTTGCACGTCACAACCTAACGGGCCAGGGGAGGATAAGGAGAGGCGATTACAGGCCGGTTACAGTTCGGTCCGCGGTGGGTTAACTTGCGGGCAAGCCGTCCTTGTGACGCCGAGATGTTCTAGACGGCGGACATCGAACCGGCCGCCGCGTCCATGCTCTTCAGACGCCACACGATCAGCAGCATTGCCAGCCCGGCGGCAAAGAAGACGGCGGTATCGGCAATCGGGACCGGAACCATCGTCCCCCGCAGCGCGAACGTCACCACCGTGTCCTGATGTTTGCCTCGGAACACACGGTCCCAATTCAAGTGAAACTCGAGCGTCTCCAGGTCGATCGTTCCCGTCGCGAGACCGCCGATATTCCAGATGCGGAACTCATCACGCCACGCGTGACCTAAGTAAAGCGACGAGAGATCGACTGTGATCGACGAGCCGTCGATCACCGCCGAGGGGGCGGGCGCCCCATTGAACCCCGACGTAAAAAGCGAGATCGTATTCTCGCCCCTGACTACGGGGGGTACGATGTCGCCGATCGGCTGATACTCGCCGATCGTCAACGTCGCCGGCTGATCGAACAACTGAGCCACCTTGCGACCGAAATACTCTTCGACGCCGGCTGAAATCGCCGGCCCGTGATCCTCATCGGGCTCAGACCCCACGGGGTCGGCTTGTCCGACCGTTGCCGCTTGACCGGACCCGACTCCACACATAACCGCCAACATCAGCCCCGCAAGAACCGCTGAGACGGACATACGCATAAACACCTCCTTGTTGCAGTTTGTAACACCGAACACGAAAACTCAGCCCTTCACAACTATACGTAGAAGCTCTGATTCACAATTTCGTTACCTTGCAATCAGGCAACCGTCATTTTTCCCTCAAAAATCGTGTGCGCACTGTACTCCGCTCGGAAGAAAAAACAGAGAGACGGGGAATCAAGATCCAGTTAAAAGATTGTTACGGCATTATTGGTAAAAAGAAGGCTCGCCGTTCATGGAATCATGAACGGCGCGCGAGGGTGATCCGTCTGAAAACTGGGGTGACCTGCCGACAAACGGACAGAGAGATCGAGTCTCCGACGGACGATCTCGGGAATGATAAGGCGCAATGAAAAAGCGGCCGGCGTCTCACAACGCCGGCCGCTCATCGGTGGAGGGAATTCCGACTCTATCGAATTTACGGAATGTTATTGACGACATCGAGGCACGGAGGCGCGCCAGCAGGATTACCTCTCCATTGGACAGGTCCCTTGTCGTCACTCTTCGTGACCCGCATCTCACTTGGAGCCACCCAATACTGCCCGACATTCGGCAAGTTGTTAATGATAGTGGGGCTGGACGCCGCATTGAAGTACGCCGTGATCAGTTGGTCTTCGGCACCGATCGCCCGAGGATCAATACGTCTGGTGATACGTTGATACGCCCAATATTCAAATTTCCCGCACCGAACATTTTCCTTTTCATTCCCAGCGTATTGCGGCTCGGTCCGCCTTGCTTTACCACCATCGACTGCCACAACGTAGCCGGCCGCTGGATTCACGGTCGAAGCTTGTTCAGCTTCCATATAGGCAATCGCCGTGGGATGAGCTGGACGCGGGCCAGGATAGGGAAATGGATCATTCGAGGGGATGGTAGGATTGGGATTGCCTTGGATGCAATCGCGCACGTCATTATTGGAAATACCGGCTAAGTTCGTCGGTCCAGCGCTCGGGGACGAAGGGGTTCCCAGTGTCAAATTGAAGCTCAAACTATTGACCGGAGATTGTCCCGTGTGTTCTCTCGCTTCTTTCATCAGTGTGGCTTGAAACGCCGCCTTGGTTCCCGATGTGGCTCGGCGCGAGCAGAGAATAACGGTCTGATTATCGCCGGCATCGATGACGCCGTTACCGTTGGTATCCGCCGCGATGTTGCTGAGCTGGTTCCATCGCGTTACGTTCCGCGAGAAGAGCGCCTCCACCTGCAGGCGAGTCAGATTGGTCACCGGCCCAAGCACTGTGTTCGTAGCCGGATCGATTCGCTTGACCGCGCTTCCCACCACGATTGCATACGGCGTGACAACCGGAGCTAACAGCTCAATGTTGTTGTCGGGCTGAATGGGAAAGTTGATAGATTGTGTGGCGCTTGCATAGGAGAGTTGTCCATAAGAGCTCGGCGCCACATCCGAGACGCCGAGATTGACCAAATAGGCGCCGCCCGGATCAGTATTCGGATTGGGGCTAAACTGCGTGCAGCTCGGATAGAACCGGCGTGACCGTCCGAGCGAATCCGTGAGCGTGGTCGGAGCCCCGCACGAAGCGGGGTTCTCCAAGACATACACCTGTCGCGATGCAGGGTTGGGTGCTCCGCCAGGAAGTGTTGGTCTTTCGTTCACCTTCCGAATTCCGTCTCCGGACCCGGTTGACTGATAACGGATAATAATTTGCGGCAAGCCTACGACGGCCGTTGCGTTACACCGCCACGTGATAAACTTGGAGTTCGCAAGGGGGTTGGTCGCCGGACCAAGCGCCCCATCCATAAAGATTTCCGGAACCGGAGCACCGTTCACGAAGGTGGGAGCTGGGCCGGTGGGATTGTCGCACAACACGATTGGCACTTCTTCCACAAACGGTTTCGCCGCCGAGGCGCCGGCAATGTTCAGAACAGGACCACCGACTTGAGCGTGCGCGTCAAATGCGCCGCTTGCGATACAGGCTCCCCCCGTAAGAATAGCCATGAATAATCGTAACGAGTTCATGAGAAAGACTCCTTTTCTTATTCAAAACAAGATGCTTCTTGCTTGTTTTCTTATGCTCAGCTCCACCTGAAAATCGCCCGTTATAGAACAGCCTTGTCGAACGAGCGACGGGCAAAACCAACAAGCCCGATCAGTCCGGACCCAAACAGAATGGCCGCCGCCGGCACCGGAATCGGCGCCGCATTGTAGGGCGTGATCCGCAGTTCCCCATTGGCCGTCAATATCGCAGTCCCTACTTCTTGAGGAACAGGATATTCCGCGTCTGCATTGAGCTTGATGATATAGAGCATTTGATCGAGAGAACCATGGGTCGTGAAACCCACATTTCCATTGATCAGGCCGGTACGCCCCAAAATGTTTGTGAACGAATTGGCATCAGCAGCCGCCACGATTGCAGTGGGCGGATCGATATTTTGTCCTCCTGTCGAAGCTGGAATTCTCCCAAATCCCCAGAACCCATACACATCGGCGGCCTGCGCCGGGAATGTTGCATCCAATATGAAAGGAGTCATACGTGAAACAGGTATTCGAGAGGTTGTATAGAAAGACAACCGATCCGAGGAGATGGCGTACAAGCCATAGCGAGGCCCCAGTATCGCTCCAGTTTGAAGTAGACTAAGGTCTGCCGAGCTGACAGTCCTTACGATCTCACTCGTTCCCTCGAGTCTCTCCGCAGAGCCGACCCCCAGATTTTCATACCGCTCATTGTCTCCGCCGTAAATCACAAAGGCCACCTGCCCTCCATCAAAAAAGAGCGCCGACGCCGGAGACGGCAGACCGACAACCGCCATTCCCGCCACCGCGGCGACCGCGGCGACCGTTTGCTTGATTGTTGTACCGACTTTCATGTCATCATCCTCCTTGAAAGTGATTGCCGACTATTTCCTCTCTTGCTTCCTCTCTTCCTCTGCACACGTTCTCGACTTTGTCATTCCCTAATACGTCCCCTAATACGTCCGCCCTCACCTCCTTCCCCATCATCGTTGTCATTTCATCGCAATCATTCCCGCAGCACGCAATCGTTTTCCCATGTCGACATTACCGGCTCGTAAGGATCCGTTTCTTGTTCCGTTAAACTTCCCTCAAGACCCCTCGACAGTTTCTTTTTATCCTTGCTCGGTCGCGCTCATTGAACGAGGACAGGAGAACACTCCTGGACCTCGCCGTTATACGCTTCCACGGTTACGCAGCGATGAGTCGATTCTTTAGAACCCGTTAACTTTGAGCGAGGGAGAGATCCGACGCCCCATGAGGAGAAGCCACAAGACCGAAGGAGTAAGTCGGAGTGAGTTTGAGAAACCGGTCCATCGTCTCAGATCACGACGGCGGAAAAAACTTCACGATGACGGTGCGATCCATGCCCTCGGGAGGAGGACGAACCTGCGTGAGTTTGGACAGGGCATCGAGAGCCGATTGATCGAACAGCAGGCTGCCGGAGGAATTGACCAGGCGATATTGCAGGACCCGCCCCTGCTCATCGAGCACCAGTTCGCAGAGCACGGCATATTCCAGATCGTCCGGCAGCGAAGGCGGTTGCTGATACTTGGCCTGAATCATGGCGGTGAGAATATCCGAGTAGCCCGCAAACCGGTTGCGGCTCTTGCCGATGGCGAACGAATCTGGACCGGTCGGAGGCGGAAGACTGGCCACCTGCGGCGGAGGCGCTTCGGTCACCGGCGGCGGAGGCGGAGGGGCCTCTTGCGGTTCAGGTTCCGGCATAGGAGCCTCCGGTTTGGGTTCCGGCTTGGGCGGTTCGGGTTCCGGTTCAGGCTCTTTCTCCGGCGGAGGGGGCGGTTCTTTCTTCTCGAAGGCAGTGAGCTTGTAGACCTTGATCAGGTTCTGGCCCCATTCGGTCTGTGAGACCCAGTAGAGCCCCGCGGCAATACCGACGTGGATCACGCCGACAATGAGCAACGTCGTGCCGAGCTTGCTTTTCTTTTTTTCAAATCCTCGATACCCGGCCATCTTGGGACACGTAAAACGTCACGCGTGAAACGTCACTCGTGCAGGAGAAGTTTGCGCGGAACCCACGATGCGAGTCTTGTAACCTTTCACACCTGGCCTTTCACGCCTCACGGTTCTCTAGGGCTCATTGAACGGTTTCGTGGCCAGCGCGAGATCTTCGACGGGAATTCGCTGGAGGATATCCAGCACCGCGACAACGTGCTTGTATTCGACGCCCGCGTCGCCGCGGAGCACCAGCGGCAACTTGCCGCCCTTGGCCGCTTTCAGATCGCGAATCAGCTTTTCCAGGTCGCCGAGCTTAACCCGCTCTTCATCCAAGTACACGTCGCCGTTTTTCTTGACGGAAAGGGTCGGCGTATTGCTCTCCATGTCCGTTTCGTGCGGCGTCGACTCCGGCAGTTTCAACTCGATGCCCTGCACCATCGCGGTCGTGGTGATGATGAAAATGACCAGCAACACCCACGCCAAATCGAGCAGCGGCGTGATGTTGATGTCGGCGACAGCCCCGTGTGATTTCTTTGAAAATCGTCTCATGGCTCCGATCTATCCGCCTTGTTTCGTGTGTCCGTTTGTTTGCTTTCCAGCTCCATCGTCTCTCACAATCGCCGCGTCATCAATGCGCCGTCGCCGCACCGGAGGGCTCCGCCTCCTGCCGATGGCCGCCCGGACGATAATCCTCCACATCGTCGTCCGTCGCCCCATTTTTCTCCTGGAGATACTCGGCCATGAATACGGTCTCCAAATGAGCGGCGAAGTTGTCGAGTTCCATCGTCAGAGTTTTGGTTTTCGTGACCAGGTAGTTGTAACAAAACAGTGAGGGGATCGCGACCATCAGGCCCGCCACCGTGGCGATCAACGCCGAGGCCACGCCGGGAGCCATCGTGGTAAGAGTGGCCTGTTGGGCGCGGCCGATGCCGGAGAACGTATCCATCACGCCCCAGACCGTGCCCAGCAGTCCGATAAACGGCCCGCCGCTGATGGCGGTGGCCAGGACGATCATCCCCGATTCCAAATTCACCGCCGATTCTCCCAGCACCCGTTCCAAAGCGATCCGCACGGCGTTCATGCCGTGCCGAGGAACCCTTTCGGTCCCGTACTTCTCTTGCTGGGTTTTGAGTTCTTCACAGCCGCCGTAATAGAGGTCGTACATCGGAGACCCTTGCAGTTCCTTGATGGGCCCTTTGCCGAACAGGCTGAGCGCTGCCTGCGATTTGGAATAGGCTTCCAAGAACGCGCCGTTTCGTCTTTTCGCTTTCCCCAGTTGGCGGAACTTGTTGACGATGATCGTCCAACTGACCAGAGAGAACACGAGCAGCACCGAAATGGTGATCTTTCCTTCCAGCGTCGCGTGACTCAATGCGAACGCGACGCCGCCCGAGCTCATATCCATGCCGCCTTCATCCTTTCTAGCAAGCGGCTCTTTTTATTGAGCCGCCGGCTTGACGTCCACTTGAATGACCACCCCGCGTCCCATGCGAATCGACCGGGTCATTTGAGACTTCTTACTTTTATCGGGATCGGCCGACGCCACCTGTCTCCCGTCGCCGGCTCCGGCCGGTCCGGCAGCCGCCACCGTTCCCGCCGACTCCTCGGCGGTTTGCTGAACCTGCTCGACCGATTTGGCAGCGGTGGACGAGGTGGTGCTCGTCGCAGCCGAGGTCGCCGAGACCGTCGAGGTCACTCCGCTTAAGCCCCCGACCGAACTGCCGCCGGCCCCGCCAGCCGCCGAGACCGATGCGCCTCCGACGGACCCGGCGGCCGCTCCGGCGAACGCTCCGATGGAGCCGGTGACGGTCGAGGCGGTAAACGTGGTCTTCCCGATGATCGATCCGCCCAAGAGATTCAACGATTCTCCCGCCTCCAGGTTGATGCGTCTGCCTCTGATCCCGGCCGACGGCACGTCGATATTCCTGGCCGCGATCAAGGACACGTCTCCGAGCTGAAGCGGCCGACTGCCCGGGCCGAACGGCGCGGCGATAAACTCCTCAAAAATCCGGTCATACTCCACCGTCCGCGCTTCGGCCAACCGGTCGAACCTGACTTCGAGGTCGCTCGTGTCACGCCCAAGAAATCGCCGCTTGGCGATTTGCGCCTTCAACGCCTCCATTGCCGGCGTATCAAACTCAGGGAACGGCAGCGTCGTCATGTCCGGATCGTCCCGCTCCCACGTGAAGATCCCGCTTCCCGGCACTGTGGCCAACGTACTGGTCCCGTCGCCATTATCGATTACAAACAACGAACGTTCGTTTCTGCTTCCGCTGCCGGCGTTGATCGTGCCCGATGTGGATTTAATCAGGATATTGCCCGTATCGAAGGTGCCGACACGCGACCGGTTCACATCCACGTCTCCGGTGGAGAGAATCGTAATATCGCCGCCTCGCAGCGTGACGATGCCGGTTTGCTCGGCGTTTCCGGTTGCCACCGTGCCGCCGATGTTGACCCGCCCGCCGGCCGGCGTCACCACAGACACCCGCTGCCCGCCGACTTCTAACACGATGCGCCCATCTACTAACGCCGGTCTTCCGTCCACAAGAATCGGAGCCCCATCGGCCGCCCGTGCCGGGTTCAGATCGACGGAGACCACCTTCTCTTGGAACACGATCTGATCCCCTTGGCGCACCCGCTCGCCTCCGACCAAAAACAGTTGCCCCGTCTGTTCGACAAACAGCGGTTTCCAGACCAATTCAACCCGGCCGTTCGACACATCCTGCGCCGTAAACACGTTTTGCTCGGTCGTTTGACTGACGGGAAGAACCGTTCTGTAGGCTTGAATGGGAACGGCGGCCCCGCTCTCATTCGGCAAGGCCAAGACCATGGCGCCGTCTCGATCGACCAGCAGCGTTCTGACTTCGACCGCCCCAGGAATCATTCGGCCGGCATCATCGGCAACACGCACTCCGTCCGCTCCGTGGATGAAGATCGCCGCTCCGTTGAAGGTCGCGATCTGAGATTGGGTCATCTCGATATGGCCGCCGGCACCAACATCGAGAAGTCCTCCCTGCCTCCGCTGATTGGCTGTCTCGCGCGTGTTACCGAGCAGGTGAGCGATACCGAAACTATCCCCCAAATTGATATCTCCGTTCGCCCTGATCTCCGCAGTACCGGTTCCAACGAAGCGAAGCCCCGACGTATTGAAGCCCGGCACTCTCGTTAAATCGATGGACCCTTTGGCATGGATAATCGCCGCCACTTGGCTTCCCTCCAATGAAGGCGTATTGATCTCCGCCAGCACGCTTCTGATGTCACGACCTGAACTGATGGTGGTCTGTTTCAGCTGAGGACTCCGAAAATCAAGATCCAAGACCCTTATGTCCCCCCTCTCCGTTGTGAACGATGCGGTCAGACCAGGAGAACCGGAGAGGGGAGCCGTAAGCCGGAGCGCCGGCCCCAGATCTTGTTCGGTGACTTCTTGCCCCACGAGGGAGTCAATGTTTCCGGGATAGAGAGTGATCATCCCAGGCGCGGTGCTCCGCTGGACGATCATGGGTTTGTCACGAAGATGAGCCGGCGGCAGGCCGACAAGACCGGGCGGAAGGGGGCTTAGTGGACTGCCATTGACAAAGCTGAGATCGCCCCATCGATAGAACCATCTGGCCAAGAACGGATCCGCTACGGCCTCGTTCCTACTGATACGGACCCACCCGGCGGCCGGATCACTGGGAAGTCCGGTAAAGATCAGCACGGAATTTTGATCCGGCACGGTCTCAAGCGGCCCTAACCCCCTAATCTCGTGATGGGCATGGACCTCGATTCTTCCGTCATTCGAAGGCCAGAACCGCAGCGGCGTGCTTCCCGTTACAAGAGTGACATTCCCTTCATCGGCTCGCGCAGAAAAGATGGCCGGAAGCAATCTCCGCTCATTGGCAAGCGCGCCGGTCGGTCGATCGGGCTGGATTAACACGTCTCCGGTCCGCGCCCTCAGATGTAACTGGGTCATCAAGACATGGACGGGCAACCCCGTCACTTCATCGAACCTCGTCGTGAGCGTCAGCGGAGTCCGCAGCACCGTACCGGCATCGATTCTCGTAATTCCATTGGCCGTCAAGATGCCGGCCTCCCGCAGACCGAAATCCTCCGCCAAGCTAAAATAGAGCGAGCGGCCGGCGTTGAGAGTCACGGCTGCCGCGGGCACGGTGTAGGTTCCATCACCGTTATCCGTATACCCTCCTAAAACGAGATTGACCGGCGCCTCCTCTGTACCGATGTCACGCCCGGCCGCCACGTCGGCGATCCCGCCTTGCAGCGTAAAGCCGAACGACCTCGGCCTGACCGCCGGATTCGACGACGCCGGTCCTCGAAGATCTTGCCCGGCGCGAATCGTCAAGTTGCCGGGGAGTCCGACGTGAATGCCCGGGACGGATAAGCCGTTGCCATACCGTTGAAAGGGACCAGGGGCTACAATGTCTCGAACCGCCGTCAGGTTGATATTCCCGCCCGGGACTTCGCTTCCCTGACCGGCCGTATGCACACGAGCCAAATTCACACTGCCGTCCACGAGCGAGAGGTCTCGCCCCGCATGGAGATGAATGGAGGCCCCGCCCGCCGTGCTGACTTCGCTCGCATTGACGGTCACATCGTTTCCGGCTCCGGCGACGATGTTCCAGGGAACCCCTTCGCTGGCGAACCGGCTGTTGGTCCAGGTGAGGTTGCGGCCCGCGTGAAGGCGGAATGTGCCTGTTTGACCGGGCAAAAGAGGAAGCACGTCAAGAGAGGATGACCTGGCGGTCACGTTGATGTCATCCATCGCCAACACGTTGACTTCTCCCCGTTCCACGTTCGACGCCAAGGCCAAGAGCTGACTGTCGCCGAGCGTGACTTGATTGGGAATCAGCCGATGGACCAAGCCGTTGGCCGTCACAGTCCCGCCGAGCCAGATCTCTCCGGTGACGCCTCCGGCGCCGGGACCGACGTCAACAACCGCCCCGGCCTCGATGGTCACGGTTCCGTTCGTGCGGCTTCCTTCGGCGTCATAAGAGGCCGCCCGCGCGACGACCGTGCCGCCATGGGCGCCGGCCTCGCCGCCCGCGCTGCTCGTGCGACTGCCGGTTTGCAGAGTGATCCGCTCGCTCGCGACCAGTTCAATTCGGCCGTTGCGCTGCACGACGCTGTTGGCCTGAACCAGATTGCCCTGATTGACGACCCGTCCTGCCAATGTCACCTGACCGCCGTCGGCCAACAATTGGCCCAGATTCAGCGCCTCGCCGGCGGGCGCCGTCACTTCCGCCAAAAACCCCCTGCCGTCCGGTCGATTGGAGAGAAACGCCGTTCTCCCCGCCCCCAGCGTCACGTGCCCGTTGGCACTCGTGATGACACCGGTGGCGG
>JANDJG010000089.1 GCA_024331085.1 Nitrospira sp.
GAAGACGTGTTGAATATCGTGCGCACGGAACAACCGATGGGCGTGGTGCTCCAGTTCGGCGGGCAGACGCCGTTGAAACTGGCGCTTCCCCTGTCCAGAGCCGGCGTCAGAATCTTGGGCACCAGCCCGGACGCCATCGATTTGGCCGAGGATCGTGAGCGGTTTCGGGATCTTTTGATGAAGCTTGGTCTGCGCCAGGCCGAAAGCGGCATGGCACGTTCCTTCGATGAGGCGGCTCGGGTGGCGGAGGCTCTCGGCTATCCGGTGATGGTACGGCCTTCCTATGTGCTCGGCGGGCGGTCGATGCAAATCGTCTATGACCACGCGGGGTTGATGGAGTACATGAAGTCCGCCGTCAGGGCGTCTCCCGACCACCCCGTCCTGATCGACAAGTATTTGTCCGATGCCATCGAAGTCGACGCCGATGCGATTTCAGATGGGAAGACAGTCGTTGTGGCCGGCATTATGGAGCATATCGAAGAAGCCGGCGTTCATTCCGGCGACTCGGCCTGTTCGCTGCCGGTCTATACGCTGGACAAGGCCCTCGTGCGCGAGATCGAGCGGCAGATGAAACTCTTGGCCAAGACATTGGGAGTCGTCGGGCTGATGAACGCCCAATTCGCCGTGAAGAACGGAACCGTCTATATCCTTGAAGTCAATCCGCGAGGATCGCGCACCGTGCCCTTTGTCAGCAAGGCGATCGGGGTGCCCCTGACGAAGTTGGCCATGAAGGTGATGTTGGGGCGCACACTGGATGAACTCGGCTTCACATCGCCGCCGCAACCGGCCCACATGTCCGTCAAGGAAGCGGTCTTTCCCTTCACGAAATTCGCCGGCGTCGACGTGCTCTTGGGCCCGGAGATGAAATCGACCGGGGAAGTGATGGGCATCGATGAGGACTTTGGATGGGCCTTCGCAAAATCCCAGGCAGGAGCCGGAGCCGCGCTCCCAAAGTCGGGCACCGCCTTTATCAGCGTCAAAGCGACCGATCGGCCGGCTGCCTTGGAGGTGGCCAAACGTCTCAGAGCCGTCGGCTTTCATATTCAGGCGACGACCGGCACGGCGCACTATTTAAGAGAACACGGAGTCGAAGCGGCCACGGTCAATAAAGTGAGCGAAGGCCGTCCGCACATCGTGGATCACATCAAAAACGGAGAAGTGGCGCTGGTGGTCAACACGGTTCAGACCGCCTCGGCCCATTCCGATTCCATTTCCATCCGCCGGGAGGCCTTGCAAAAGGGGCTGTCGTACTATACGACCATGCGAGGTGCGATGGCCGCGGTCCTTGGCATCGAGGCGATCGTGAAGAAAGGGCTATCCATCCGTTCGTTGCAGGAGTATCATCGGCCGTACGTTGGCCGGGAGTGAGGCGCAGATGCCGACACCGATTACCAAAAAAGGATACGATGCGTTGAAGGCCGAGCTGGACCGGCTGCGAAAGGTCGAGCGTCCCAAGGTGATAGAGGCGATCGCGGAAGCCCGCGCGCACGGGGATCTGAGCGAAAACGCCGAATACGACGCGGCCAAAGAGCGCCAGGCGTTCATTGAATCGCGAATTTCCGAGATCGAAACCAAGCTGGCCGACGCCCGCGTCGTCGAAATCACGGGGCGAAACAGCGACACGGTGGTGTTCGGCGCGACCGTGATGGTGATCGAGCAGGAATCGCAGGAGAAAAAACGGTATACGCTCGTGGGCCAGGATGAAGCCGATCTGAAGTTCAACAAGATTTCCGTCCAATCCCCGGTCGGCCGCGCGCTCATCGGGAAACGGGTGGGCGATTTCGTGGAGGTGAAGGCCCCGACGAAGACGGTCGAATACGAGGTGGTGGAGATCACATTCGAGGACGTCTAGCGTGCCGCCTCCGCGGCCCCTTATCACCCTTCTGTCGGATTTCGGCGTGCGAGACTGGTTTGTGCCGAGCATGAAGGGGGTGATCCTAAGAATCAATCCCACCGCCTCGATCGTGGATTTGTCGCATGATATTACGCCTCATCGGATCGAAGAGGCCGGATTTTTCCTCGCGTCCTGTATTCGCTATTTTCCGGAAGGGACCATCCACGTCGCGGTGGTCGATCCCGGAGTCGGCACAAGTCGGCGGCCGTTGTTGATCTCCACGGGAGTCTCGTTTTTCATTGGTCCGGACAACGGGTTGTTCAGTGAAATCCTCGAGCAATATCCGAAGGCCGAGGTGCGAAAAATCGACAATCGCGACTATCGGCTGGAGACGGCCGGTTCAACCTTCGACGGCCGCGACGTGTTCGCGCCGGCCGCCGCCTGGTTAAGCACGGGGGTGCCGAAGGAATTGTTCGGTCCCGTGATTTACGATCCGGTCCGCCGCTTCCTGGTACGTCCGGCGTGGCAGGAAGAATCGCTTTTGGGGCGGGTCGTCTGCGTCGATCACTTCGGGAACCTCATCTCGAATCTGCGCCGTGAAGACGTCGATGCCGTGGAGGCCAGGTCTCGGCGATCCGGAATCCTGATTCGAATCGGGACTTGGGCGATCGACGGGCTCGTCGCCAGCTATGACGAGGGGTCGTATGAAATCCCCAAAGCCTTGATCAACAGCAACGGTCACGTCGAAGTGTTTCTCCGAGAGCGCAGCGCCTCGCTTCATCTGCGCCTCGGCCTCGGCGATGAGGTTCGACTCTCGCCCCGCGAGAGAAGCCTGCCCGGTTCGTTCCTGAGCGATCGATCGTTGGCTGGTGAGCGGGATCGAGTGGAAGAATGACCGGGCTTTCCAACCGGCCTTGTTTCGTCGTTTCCGTCCGGCAAACGTTCGGTGACCCTCTCAATCGCTGAACGGACGATCGCGACCATTCGCTTCAACTCGGAGAGGGACACGCTCAGCGGCGGGATCAGCACGATGACGTTGCCCAGCGGGCGGAGCAACAGGCCGTTCCGCCTCGCCTCGACGGCGACTCGGTGACCGATTCTTGCCGTGATGGGATACGGTTCTTTGGTGGGACGGTCTCGAACCAATTCAATGCCCGCCATCAATCCTACTTGCCGGACGTCGCCCACATGCGGGTGGCGGGTCAAGGGTGCAAGGAGGGCCGTCAAGGCCGAGAGCTTCGGCCTGAGTCGGCTCAGAGTCCGTTCCCTTCGAAAAATACGCAGGTTTTCAAGGGCCGCCGCGCAGCCGAGGGGGTTGCCCGTGTAGCTGTGGCCGTGAAAAAAGGTCTTGAACTCCTCATAGGTCCCCAGAAACGCTTTGTAGATTTCCTCGGTGGTCAGGGTGGCGGCCAGCGGCATGTAGCCGCCGGTCATGCCTTTGCTGATCGCCATGAGATCCGGTGTGACGGCTTCGTGTTGGCAGGCGAACATCTTCCCGGTTCTGCCGAAGCCGGTGGCGACTTCATCGGCGATCAGGAGGACGTTGTATGCCGTGCAGAGTTCGCGGATTCGTTTGAGATAGCCGGGCGGATGGGTGATCATGCCGGCCGCCGCTTGGACCAGCGGTTCAATGACGAAACCGGCCAACTCACGATGTCGGGACTTGAGCAGCCGTTCGATGGGGTCGATGCAGGCCAGATTGCACGAGGGGTACGTAAGAGCGAGCGGGCAGCGATAACAATGGGGCGGTTCGGCCTCGACGGTGGGAAACAAAAGCGGCTTGAATCGGGCATGGAACAGATCGATGTTGCCGATGCTGACGGCCCCGATGGTGTCTCCGTGATACGCCAGTTTCAAGTGGAGAAAACTCCGTTTGGGGCCCGCGTCCGGATGCCGTTGCTGCCAGTATTGGACGGCCATTTTCAAGGCCACTTCAACCGCCGTCGAACCGTTGTCCGAGTAAAAAACGCGGGTCAGTCCGTCGGGCGCGATGTTGATCAACTCGCGGGCCAGTTCGATCGCCGGCGGGTTCGAGAGTCCCAAGAACGTCGAATGGGCGATCTTGTCGAGCTGTCGTTTGAGCGCCCGGTCAAGGGCGGGGTGGCGGTGACCGTGAAGGTTGACCCAGATGGAGGACGTCCCGTCAAGATAGCGACGCCCCGCCGTATCGATCACGAACGAGCCGCGGCCGCGTTCGATGATGAGCGGATCGTCCTGCTCCCACTCCTGCATTTGCGTGAAGGGGTGCCAGACGTACCGGCGATCCCATTGCGAGAGCTGTCGAGTGGAGGGGGTTCGTTTCACGATTCGTACAGATGTACAGATGATTGAAAGAAGCGCCCTCGGTCATGCGAGAGTCGTCGATCGCGCGCATTGCGGGACAGGCGCTGATCCGCTTGATGCTTGAGCGGTGACGAAACCGTCGGGCGCGCGCGGCGCGGATTATACGGGGCGGGCGTCGTTTTGACAACCTGCCGAGCACCATCCTATAATATCGCCGCTTCACAGAAACGAGCTGGGATTTGCAAAGCCTTATACGCAATTTCTCGATTATCGCCCATATCGATCACGGCAAATCAACCCTCGCTGACCGGTTCCTCGAAGCCACAGGCGCAGTGACGGCCCGAGAGGCCAAAGAGCAGATTCTCGATGCCATGGACCTGGAGCGGGAACGTGGCATTACGATCAAGGCGCACGCGGTGGCGATCCGGTATAAGGCCAAAGACGGGAAGATCTACGCGCTGCATTTGATCGATACGCCCGGTCACGTCGATTTCACGTACGAGGTATCCAGAAGCTTGGCGGCATGCGAAGGGTCCTTGCTGCTGGTCGACGCGACGCAAGGGGTGCAGGCGCAGACGATCGCCAACGTCAATTTGGCCATGGCGAACAAACACGTCATCATTCCCGTGATCAACAAAATCGACCTGGCCAGCGCGGACGTCGAGGGCACCAAACAGTCCATTTCCGAGGTCTTGATGCTGGACTCGGCCGAAGCCATTCCGATCAGCGCCAAAGAAGGTCGTGGAGTGCCGGAGGTGCTGGAAGCGATCATCGAGCGGATTCCTCCTCCATCCGGTGATCCGGACGGTCCGCTGAAGGCGCTGATTTTCGATTCGTGGTTCGACAACTATCAAGGCGTCATCGTCCTGATTCGCGTCGTGGACGGCTCCGTGCGCCCCGGCATGAAAATCAAAGTCATGTCGAACGATCGCTTGTTCGAGGTGACGGAGGTCGGCCAGTTTACTCCCAAGCGGGTCAAGAAATCCGAACTTGTGACGGGGGAAGTCGGTTATTTGTGCGCCAACATGAAGGAAGTCGCGGACGTCAAGATCGGCGACACCATCACCGACGCGGCGAGACCGGCGGCGGAACCGCTGCCGGGGTACAAAGAGGTCAAGCCGCTGGTTTTTTGCGGGCTGTATTCGACCGATACGGCGAAGTATGAGGATTTGCGCGACGCGCTGCTGAAGTTGCGGCTCAATGATTCGTCGTTCGTGTACGAACCGGAAACCTCGCTGGCGCTGGGATTCGGGTTTCGATGCGGGTTTTTGGGGCTGCTCCACATGGAGATCATCCAGGAGCGTCTTGAGCGGGAATACGGGCTGTCGCTGATCACCACCGCTCCGACCGTCGTCTATCGCGTGACGACCACCAAGGGACAGGTGCTGGAGATCGACAATCCCGCCGAATTGCCTCCGCCCCATTTGATCGAACGATTCGAAGAACCGTTCATTTTGGTCACGATCATCACGCCGGAACGGTACATGGGTGCCATTCTCCAACTCTGCCAGGAGCGGCGCGGGATTCAGCGAAGCATTCAGTTTCTCGATCCGACCCGCGTGATGATCGGGTACGAACTGCCGCTGAACGAAGTCATTTTGGATTTCTATGATAAGCTGAAATCCCGCACGCAAGGCTACGCCTCGCTGGACTACGAGATGTTGGGCTATCGGGAGTCCGATCTGGTCAAGCTCGACATTTTGTTGAACGGAGAAGCCGTGGACGCCTTGTCGTTCATTACGCATCGAGAGCGAGCCTATCCTCGAGGCCGGCAGTTGGTGGAAAAGATGAAAGAGTTGATTCCCCGCCAGATGTTCGAAATCGCCGTTCAGGCCGCCATCGGCAACAAAATCATCGCGCGGGAAACCATCGGCGCCATGAAAAAGAACGTCACCGCCAAGTGCTACGGCGGAGACATCACGCGGAAACGCAAGTTGCTGGAAAAGCAAAAAGAGGGCAAAAAGCGGATGAAGGCCGTCGGGAGCGTGGAAGTGCCGCAGGAAGCCTTTTTGGCGATTCTTCGAGTCGGGGACGAATGAGCGCCGATCGCAATCAAGCCGACGTCGACAAAATGTCCGGCTCCACAAACGGCGATCCGCCTCTTCCCGCGGCCAAGGCGACGGAGCACGGAACGGATCGCGCCGGTCACAAGTCGATCATCCGCGAGTACACCGAGGCGATCATCGTCGCCATGCTGCTCGCGTTTACGATCCGGGTTTTCGTGGTGCAGGCGTTCAAGATTCCGTCCGGTTCGATGATCCCGACCTTGCTGATCGGCGACCATATTTTGGTGAGCAAACTCTCCTACGGCCTTCAGTGGCCGTCGGATTGCAAGTTGCAATGGAACATCCCCCCCGTCAATTGCTATACGTCCCGGACGTTGGTCGAGTTCGGCAAGCCGCAGCGCGGCGACATCATCGTGTTTCGGTTTCCCGAAGACGAAGAAAAAGATTTCATCAAGCGCATCGTCGGGCTTCCGGGCGATACGGTGCAGATTCGCAACAAGGTCGTGCTCGTCAATGGTCATCCGCTCGACGACAGGGCCTTTACCCAGCGGGTCGATCCCAGTATTATCGACGGCACGATTAATCCGCGAGACAATTTCGGTCCCGTGACGGTTCCCGAAGGGTCTTACTTCGTCATGGGCGACAACCGTGATCAGAGTCTCGACAGCCGGTTCTGGGGGTACGTGCGGGAGGAGAAAATCCGGGGGAAAGCCTTCCGCATCTATTGGTCATGGAACGGGCAGGGAAATTGGACCGAATGGGTCCGATGGGAGCGATTGGGCAAAGCCATTCGATAGGGCGGTCCGAAGGGATGGTGAGGACGATGGAAGCGAGCGATGAGAAAGAGCCGACACCACGGATGTTGCGCCGGTACATCCAACGATTTCCCCAGGCCTCCGTTCTCGTCGTCGGGGACCTGATTCTCGACCATTACGTCATCGGCAAGGTCAGCCGCATCTCCCCCGAGGCGCCGGTTCCCGTCGTCCATGTGGAATCCGAGTCCGTTCGCTTGGGAGGAGCCGCCAATGTGTTCAACAATATCCTGGCCTTGGGGGGGAAGGCCGACATCTGCGGCGTGATCGGGGCGGATGAAAGCGGGCGACTCTTGCTGAAAGAGCTCGGGGGGAAACGGTCCGGACGCGGGGGGGTGGTGATCGATCAAGACCGCCCTACCACCAGAAAAAGCCGGGTCATCGCCCATAACCAACAGGTCGTCCGATACGATATCGAAGCCCGGCGTGAACTCAAGGCGCCGCTCCAACGGAGGCTTCTGCGCTATGTCGAATCGCGCTTGCGGGAACTGTCGTGCCTCGTGGTGTCCGACTATGCCAAGGGCGTCGTCTCGGCTTCTCTGATGTCCGAGCTGACCAGGCTGGCCGCGTTGCGCAGGGTTCCCGTCATCGTCGATCCGAAGGTCGAGCATTTCGGGTTTTATAAAGGTGTGACGGTCGTGACGCCGAATCACCTTGAGGCCGTTCAGGCGTCCGGATTGCACCGCGACGACGATCAGGCGATCAACGAAGCCGGCGCCGTGATTCGGCAACGACTCGGTTGTCAGTCCGTGTTGATCACGCGCGGTGAAAGGGGCATGAGTTTGTACGAAGGCGACGGCGCCTCGTGGCATTTGCCGACCAAGGCCAAGCAGGTCTACGACGTCACCGGCGCCGGCGACACGGTCATCGGTACGCTGGCGTTGGCGTTGTCCGTCGGCGCGAGCGTCAGGCACGGGGCTATGTTGGCGAATCACGCGGCGGGTATCGTGGTGGGGATGGTCGGGACCGCGACGGTCTCTCCGGAGCAACTCATGGAAGCGGTGGAACATGGGTGATGCGCGTCCCATCACCGTCGTCATTCCCGCGCGGTACGGCTCGTCACGATTCCCAGGCAAACCGCTGATTCTGCTTAACGGCAAGCCGATGATCCAACATGTGTATGAACAGGCGGCGGCCTGCGACCTCGTGTCCGACGTCATGGTGGCGACGGACGACGAACGGATCAAACAGGCGGTCGAGCGGTTCAACGGGCGCGTGGTCATGACGAACGGAGACTACCGTACGGGCACCGATCGAGTCGCGGCGGTGGCGCGCATGTTCGCGGGCGACCTGTTCGTGAACCTGCAAGGCGATGAGATCCTCTTGAGCCCCGCACTGCTGAACGATCTGATCGATCCGTTCGTCCGAAGCAACGTCGAGATGGGCACCTTGAAGCGGGTGCTGGATACGACGGACGACCTGCACAACCCGGCCGTGGTCAAAGTAGTGACGGATTCGCGCGGCGACGCCCTCTATTTCTCTCGGGCGCCGATTCCCGTCGTGCGCGATGATCCGGAACGTCGAGCCGTCGGCGGATTGCACTATGTTCATCTGGGGCTCTACATGTATAAACGGGAAACGCTGTTCAAGCTGGCGTCCCTGCCGACCGGCTCTTTGGAAGACGCCGAGAAGCTGGAGCAGTTGCGGGCTTTGGAGCACGGGATCCGTATCAGAGTGTGGGAAACCAAACATGCGTCGTTGCGGGTCGATCGGCCGGACGACGTGTCCATGGTCGCCGAGAGACTGCGCGAATTCGAGATCATCAAGCGGGAAATTCGACTGAGAAATCCTGCGTGAGGCGGTGCGGATGAAGGACGGATGCCCGCAGCCGGAGCGGCGAGGGAGGCAGTCATGAGCAAATTTATTTTTGTGACGGGCGGGGTCGTCTCCTCCTTGGGGAAAGGATTGGCTTCGGCGTCCATCGGCAATCTGCTCGAAAGCCGCGGACTCAAGATCACGTTTTTGAAGCTCGATCCGTACATCAACGTCGATCCGGGGACGATGAATCCCTATCAGCACGGCGAAGTATACGTGACGGACGACGGGGCCGAGACCGATCTGGATTTGGGGCACTACGAGCGGTTTACCTCGCTGTCGCTGACGAAAGAGAACAATTATACGACCGGGCGGATCTATCACTCGGTCATTATGAAGGAACGGCGCGGAGATTATCTCGGCGGCACGGTGCAAGTGGTGCCGCACGTGACCGATGAGATCAAGCACACGATCACCCGCATCGCCGAAGACAAAGACGTCACCATCGTCGAGATCGGCGGCACCGTAGGCGATATCGAGAGCCTGCCGTTTCTCGAGGCCATTCGGCAGTTGCCCTATGATGTGGGGCGCGACAACGTGCTGTACGTCCACCTCACGCTGGTGCCGTACATCAGCGCCGCCGGTGAACTCAAGACCAAGCCGACCCAGCACTCGGTCAACAAACTGCGCGAAATCGGTATCCAACCCAACATTCTGCTGTGCCGGACCGATCGGTACCTGCCGCCGGAACTGAAGAGCAAGATCGCCCTGTTCTGCAACGTCGAAAAAGACGCCGTCATCACCGCCAAAGACGTCGAAACGATTTATGAAGTCCCCATCGTCTTTCGGAAGGAGGGGTTGGACGAGTTGATCGTTCGCCTCCTGCATCTGGAAGCGGGGCAGCCGAACCTCCGCGAGTGGGACGCGATGGTTCAGAAGATCAAACGGCCCAAACACGAGGTCTTGATCGCGCTGGTGGGCAAGTACGTGGGGCTGAAAGAATGTTACAAGAGCCTGGGGGAAGCGCTTGTTCACGGAGGGATCGATCACGAGACGAAAGTCAATGTCGCTTGGATCGAGTCCGAAGACGTTGAGCGAGCGGGAACGGAACGGCTGCTGCGCGAGGCCGACGGCATTCTCATTCCCGGAGGGTTCGGGACGCGCGGCATCGAGGGCAAGGTCGCGGCGATCACCTATGCGCGGGAACGAAAGATCCCGTTTCTGGGCTTGTGCCTGGGCATGCAGTGCGCGGCGATCGAGTTCGCCCGCAACGTGGCCGGGCTGGCCGGCGCCAACAGCGCCGAGTTCGACGAGCACACTCCCTATCCGGTCGTGCATTTGATGCCCGATCAGCATGGAATCAGCGACAAGGGCGGCACGATGCGCTTGGGAGCCTATCCTTGCAGGCTTGGCGAAGGGACCTTGGCGCAAAAAACATATGGGGTGACAGAGGTGCGCGAGCGCCATCGCCACCGGTACGAATTCAACAATGCCTATCGCGAGCGGTTGACGGCGAAGGGGCTCGTGCTGAGCGGCTTGTCTCCCGACGGTCGGCTGGTCGAGATCATCGAATTGAAGGACCATCCCTGGTTCCTGGGAACCCAGTTCCATCCGGAATATAATTCTCGTCCCCATCGCCCCCACCCGCTGTTCAGCGGATTCGTGGGCGCGGCGTTGCAGAGAAAACTGGGACGCTAGAGCGAAAGTCGGGGCCGAGACCG
>JANDJG010000090.1 GCA_024331085.1 Nitrospira sp.
GAAACGGAGTGGGACGCTGCCTCCCCCCACTTCGCCGGCGGGGCCGTTCCGACCTTCCAAGAGGTCGCCGGCCCCGCTACTTTCCTGGATAACGTTCAATCGAACGGAGAGGGGGTGAAACGATGACGGCGAAATCCCAAGGAACTATCCGCCGCAATCGGCCTGAGCGAACAGAGCTCTGCCGCCGTTGTCACAGACTCAAACTCCGTCCGACTCGCACACCATGGTGCCGACGGTGCCGATGGACCGGCCAACATCGGCGCGGCAAAACACGGAGGCAGACGTTCGCGGGCAGTGTGCCCGCGGCAAAGGAGAAAATGTGAGCAGCCTGAGGCAGGAGGACTCGTTGGCTGTCAGATGAAGCCTTGAGCGATACAGGTAATCGTTCTGAGCCTGACTGGCTTGTTTATCTTTCGAGGAAAATATGGGTTGGCTCGACGGGGGCGATGGTTGGTGCTGGCGGGGCTGGTGCCGCCGATCGTGGCGCTCTTGATCTTTGAGATCAAGTGACCGCGCCGGCCTCCCCGCCTCGGCTTAGCGTTTGATCTGTTCTCCGAGGTATCGGTCAAGACCGATCTGTTCGATGGCGCGCAGTTGGGTTTCGAACCAGTCGATGTGTTCCTCGGTGTCAACGATCATGTCTTCTAATGTGTGACGGGTCGTAAAATCACCCGCGTCGGCGCACTGGGCGATGGCCTTGCGAAGCAGCTCCGCGTCAGCGCGCTCGAAATCCAGATCGCCGACAAACAACTCCTGAACGGTGCGCCCCGAGGCGACTGCGCCCACGCCATCCACCTCCGGCGTCCCTTCCAAGTACAGAATGTGATCCAGCAGGCCGGATGAGTGCTCGACCTCTTCGTGGACGAGACGTTCAAAGTGCTCGGACAGCCGTTCATAACCCCACTGTTTGCACAGGGCCGCGTGCAGCATATACTGGTGCACCGCGGTCAATTCGGCTTTCAGCACTTGGTTCAGATACTCGACGACTCCCTCTTTGGCCTTCATCTGACTCAGGACTCCTTCCTGATTTGTTCGGCCAAATAATTCTCAAGTCCCACTTGCTTGATGGTTTCCATCTGCGTCTCGATCCAATCGATGTGGCCATCGACGTCTTTGGCCATGTCTTCGAGCATATGGCGAGTGGTGAAATCGCCCGCCTTCGTGCAGTGCACGATGCCTTCGCTCAACAGCGTCAACATTTCCTGCTCGGCCTTCAGATCCAGTTTGAGCTGTTCCGGCACCGTTTCGCCGATGTCCACCTTGTTCATCCGTTGCACGTTGGGAACACCTTCCAAATAGAGAATGTGACCGATCAGGTGGTCGGCGTCTTTCATTTCATCGATGCTACGGCTACGAATCTTGTGATAGAGCCGTTCATACCCCCAATTTTCACACATCTTGGCATGGACGAAATACTGATTGATGGCCGTCAGATTCGCCGTGAGAATTTTGTTCAGCAAGTTGACGACGCCTTCTTTGGCTTTCATGTAATCTCCCTCCCTTCCTTAGCCGCATCGGAACATCGCTTTCGTCGTTTGCGCGAGTTCAGCATTATTTTCTTTTTTATTGCTTCATTATTGTCGCTTTTCGACCGTCCGTCAACTCACGTGGAGCGTCGTTTTTGAGAGAAGATCTTGATTTCATCGAGAGTGATTTTCGATCTTATTTCCTATTCCGTGTCGAGAAATTGCCGAATTATGCTGATTTCAAAGCCCTGCCCAATGATTCATCCTTATCTTTGACGTCATGCATCCTGCACGACACTCTTGAAAGAGCCTGTTACAGGATGGTAAGTTCCCCATGCTGATAATGCCTGCTTAAAATCGCTCGAGGCAGAGTGTCATGATCCGACAAATCGGACGGGTAGCCATGGTTGCGCTTCTTACCGTTGCCGGGTTGTCTCCGGAAATAGTCGGGGCCCATGGAAAGGTGGAGCTGGAAGACGATATCTGCGTGCGCCGCTTGGGAGGTAGTATGGTGCATCTCAGCGCCTACCAACCGCAATGGGCCCCCAAAACCGAATACTGCACCGAAATTCCCGATGAAGGGGATACCTTCCTCGTCATCGATCTCATAGACCCCAACCTTCGCGCCGTGCCGATCGGTGTCCAGATTATCAAGGCATCAAGCGCGGCTCCAAAAGATAAAGATGAAGAGGGACAAACCGTCGCCTACTGGAAACCGACCTCCCATCCGGACGGGGTGGTTCGGGGCGAAGCAAATTTGGAAAAAGGTCTGTATAAGCTCGTCGTCACGGCTGAGGGGCTCAGCCCCTCGTATTACATCCTGCGAGTTCAGCAAGTCGACTACTCCCAATTCGGTCGCAAAGCCATGGGGCCGATCGTTTTGCTGCTGGTACTCGCCGTCATCGTATACGAATTCTCAAAAACCGGGCGGCTGCGCAATTGGTGGGCTTCTCGCCGAACTTGAGAAAATCCGTGCGGCATTCATCCACCACAATACTCATCGCTTTTATCTTTTCAGAAGAGGGTTTTACATATGAGGTGGCCTGACTTTCTGAGATTCATCGTGAGTTCAGCCGTGTTTGTGTTTCTAAGCGGAGCGCTGCTGTCGACCGACGTGCGTGCGCATGGCGGGCTCTCCATGGCCGAAGACATGTGTAAATTGACCGTCGGCCCTTATATGATGCACTTCACCGGCTATCAGCCGACCAGCACTCAAGAGAAGCAATTCTGCGAAGATATTCCTGCGACCGGAGAGACGGTCGTGGTGTTGGATTATATCGAGCAGGAGCTCCGCGGCCTTCCCACGGAGGTGCGAATCATCAGGGACACGGGCTCAGAGAACAATCTGGACGCGATCACGATCTTGCACCTGCCTCCCAAAGTCTATCCCAACGGCTCAATCAACTTCACTTACACTTTTGAGCAACCCGGTAAATTCGTGGGTATCGTGACGGTGGGAGAGGACCCGAAGTATGTTTCGCGCTTCCCTTTTTCCGTGGGAGAACTGAACGTCGCCTCCAAGTTATTGAACATTTATATGGTTCCCGTCGCGGCTCTTCTTCTCGTAGGGGCGATCTTTTTCTTCGTTCGCGATCGCCGGAAGCCGGCACAGGCTACGGTGTCTTAGTCTTAGGGGCGACTTATTGCAATACAACGGAACAACTCTACGGCTGATTCGAGAGAGGTCGTTGCTTTCGGTTGAACAACAGGTTTGAGGTCATGCAAACGTTGAGGACTTTTATGCAACTTGTAAAAAATCCATTGCGTGTGCTCATGGGCCTGGCCGTCCTGACGCTCAGCGTACCGTTCGAGGCATTCGCTCAACACGGCCATGAACTCGCTGCGGATACCTGCGTGCTCCACATGGGACCCTACAAGCTGTATTTCAACAGCTACCAGCCGGACATTTATCACGACAGACAATTTTGCCAGGAGATCCCTGGGACCGGCAATACGGTCTTGGTTTTTGATTTTGTCGAACAGGAGCTCCGTTCCATCCCCGTCGAAGTTCGAATCATGAGGGACATGGGCCCGGACCAAAACATCGAGGCCGCCACTCTTGTCCACATTCCCCCGAAGGTTTATCCGACCGGATCGATCGACGTGAAATATAATTTCGATCAACCCGGCAAGTTCATCGGGCAGGTCTCGATCGGAGACAAACAGGAGCACCTCTCGCGCTTTGGATTTTCGATCGGTGAAACGGGAGCCATCTCGCATCTCACACACTACCTGGTGATCTTTGTCCCACTTGCCGTTGCCATTGCCATCGCCGTGTTCTATACGCTTCGTGATCGCCGCAAGTCCTCGGCACCCGTCGTATCTTCATAGGTCGTCTTGTCGATTGCAGGTGTATCTCGCGCCAAGAAGCGTGGCCGCGATGGAGACACAAAAATGATGATACCGGTATGGAAAGGTCTCGCGTTCTCGACGATTGCTCTGGCGATCGTCACTATCACGATGCTGGTGGGCATCGCCATTCCATCGGCTCACGCACATTCTAAATTAGTGAAGTCCGAACCCCCGCAACGGGCCGTGCTGAGCAAACCGCCCGAGCACGTGCGGCTGTGGTTTAACGAAGAGATCGAAGGCGACTACGCGACGCTCGTCGTTCTTGATGCGGCAAAACACCCCGTGACCGACCTCAAGCCTCACGTGGCTCAAGACGACGCCAAATCCATCGTCCTTCCGCTGCCGGAACTTCAGCCTGGAAAGTATTCCGTGAAGTTTCGCGTCCTGTCGGTGGACGGGCATGTGGTGGAATCTTCCTTCGACTTCGTCGTCAAAGATAAAGTGCAGGGGAAATGATCGAATCCCTTGGCGCGCTGTTCCGCTTTATTCAGCTCGCCGCAAATATGATTGTGATCGGCGGCTGCGTATTTCTGGCCATCGCCGAAGACAAGAATGCTCCCGCCGCCGCTTCATGGTCGTCCCGCGCAAAACAGGCGCTTCCATGGTTTGCTTTTGCCGTCATCGTCGGGTTGTTTGGGCTTCTGGCAACGACGACGGCCCAAGCAACGGGGATCACGGAAAACGCGTGGCGCATCGGTGCGTGGCTCACGTTCATCCAAAAGACACGGATCGGACTCATTTGGACGCTTCGGGAAATCTGCGCCGTCGCTCTTTTAGGCGTAACCCTGTATGTCCGATTCTTTCCCTCCGCCCGATGGCGCTATGCGATCTGCGCCTCGTTCGCCGTTCTGCCCCTTGCCATCGGAACGCTTGCAAGCCATTCCGCGGCTGAAGAGAAATCGATCGAGGCCATCCTTCCCTATACACTGCACCTTGTCTTGGCCAGTGTCTGGCTCGGAGGATTGCCCGGCGTGCTCGCCGTCCTCTTCTCCAATCGCACAGACGCTCACTCGGCCGATCGAGCGACATTGCTTCCATTGAAGCGGTTTTCAACCATGGCGCTCCCGGTCATGGTCGCGATTATTGCGACCGGAATCATCGTTGCCGACCGCATGGTAAGCCCAAGCTATGCGGCCTTATTCGCAACCACCTACGGCTGGCTTCTCAACGCAAAGCTGGCATTGCTCGGCGCCATTCTCTTGATCGCTGGGCGCGCGCATTTTGTCTGGTTGCCCTCGCTCACCAACGGACGGACTTCCTCTTCTCATGAAATGCACACACTCCGCCGATGGTTAACGCGCGAATTCGGTCTTGCCGTCGCATTGCTCGCGGTCGCCACCCTGTTGGCTGGAGCCGTACCCGCCAAGCACGAGGTGATTGATTATTGGCCGTATCCATTCCGTTTCTCCATTGCCGCGACGTGGGACGACTGGCTCGTGAGAACATTGGTCTTCAGCGGAGTTCTTCTCCTCATCATCAGCACCGGACTATTGGTGATGGGAACCAGGAAACGGTGGGGTCGGACATGGCGGGTGATAGTGCCCGCTCCGTTGCTTATTTTTTCACTGATCCTTATCTTTTATCCCATTTCCGTTCAGTCATATCCCGAAACCTATCGCAAGACACCGGTACCGTTCGACTCCATTTCGATTTCCAACGGAATGAGCATTTTCTCAGAAAACTGCGTTCCATGCCACGGACCGCAGGCCAAGGGCGACGGGCCTCTCGCAAAGACGTTGCCTAAAAAACCGATCGATCTGCTGACCGAGCCCCATACGGCCATGCACACGGCCGGTGACTTTTTCCATTGGCTCACCTACGGGCGATTCAACGGCGTTATGCCGGCATTCGGCGACAAGTTATCGGAAGAAGAGCGATGGGATGTCCTGAACTTTTTGCACGCCAATGCCCGCGGCTATCAGGCCCGTATTATTACCCCTCGCATCCTCCCTGGACAGCCGTTCATGGTGCCTCCCAATTTTTCATATTCCGCCCACGACGGGCTCCGAGGAACCTTGAAAGACTTTCGCGGCCAAGAACACGTCTTGCTCGTGTTGTTTTCCTGGCCGGAATCACAAGCTCGCCTTGATGAACTACGAGCAGCTTACGCCCTGCTAAGGGAACGAAATACGGCGCTCCTTGCGGTACCAATGAACGACCCCCTGCCCGACGATATGTCGTCGTTCTTAGCGAAGCTGCCTTTTCCCGTCGTGATACAAGGCGCCGGCGAGATTGGGCGCAGCTATGCGTTATTCCGCCGGACCATCACCTATCCCGATTTGTTCGGCAGCGGCACGGTCCCTAAACATATGGAATTTCTGTTTGATCGTTTCGGCTATTTGCGCGCGAGATGGATCCCCGAACGCTCCGAGGGGCCTGGGTGGTCCGATCTCGACTTTTTGAAACAACAGATCGATCAGCTCCAACGCGAAAAGGAAATACTTCCCCCGCCTGACGACCACGTACACTGAGAGTGTTTTCAAGCCGGCGTCATAACTCCAGACTTTCTGCCATCATGGATCAGCAAAACATCTTGCTGGAGCTTGCTCGCTAACCGACTATGCCTGTAATATCCATCCCATGCCGAATCTCCGACCCTTCCAGCCATTGGATCGCACGTAACGTATGGATACCCCCAGCCTCTTGACGTCCAAAAATGTGAATGTCCGTCACGCTGCAAACATCCTGCTGCGTCACTTTCCTCAGGCTGAGACGGCACGTCATGCGCGCCGCGACTACGCCATAGCCGGTATTACCTTCGCGTGCGTGGCGGCCAGCGGTTTATTGGAAATACAAGCCAGCATCGAGATGCAGCAGACATTGGGCATGCTCGCGTGGCTCTTTCTCATCGGTCTTTTATTCGGAGAGAGCAGGGTCACCCAAACGCAAGTCGTGATCGCGGTGATCTTTGCAACTGTCGGCGAGCATTTCGCTTCTCTCTATATGGGTGGTTATACCTATCGATTCGAGAATGTTCCCGCCTATGTTCCACCTGGTCATGGCATGGTGTACCTCACCGCCGTCGCCTTGGCCCGGTCAGGCCTCTTCGTTCGTCATGCCAAAGGCATCGCCGGGTTTGTCATTCTCGTTTGGGGAGCATGGGCCGTGTGGGGCATCAGCGGCTATCCTGAGCGAGGAGATTGGGTGGGAGCCTTGCTTTTCGGCATTTTCCTCGTCTGGTTGATTCTAGGCCGCTCGCCGATGGTCTATATTGCCGCATTCTTCATCACGACCTGGTTGGAACTCATCGGAACCGCCGTCGGAGCATGGCGCTGGGCCTCGATCGATCCGCTGCTTGGCTGGCCGCAGGGCAATCCGCCAAGTGGTGTAGGCGCCTGGTACTGCCTGGTTGATGCCGTCGCCATCGGCAGCGCCCAACCGCTGTTGAGTTTGCTTAAAACCGCTCATGGTCGCCTTCGATTGAAAAGTTCGTGACAGGAACTTCTTGTTACGACAATATGTCGTCGTATGCATGTGCGAGAAGCTCATCTGGCAAAAGACGATCAGCACCGCGACTACCAGCGCACGTCACCGCATCTCATTGGTCCATGACACAAGTAGCGTATATCGTGTGCCTCATCCTGACCGATTGACACACCCACCGAGTGGAAAGGCCTTCAACGCAACCAAAATGCGTCAGGATCTGCCGCTATTCAGCAGACCTTTGAGGTCCTGCTACACGGTCCTCTTACAACTCAGCAGTGCATGACATCTTTCCTGCTCGCCTTGGTACAGCACAGACTCCACAGACTCTCGAACCGCAGCCTCGCTGATCCTCCCCCTCATCCGGATGGCACAACTTGAAAGGGAAAATGTAGGGAATTTGATTTTTTCGACGCAAAGCGGTCATGTTTTTTCCGATATCCATTTACATCGTCTTGAAAAGAACACCGTATGTTCCAACTGTAGACTGCATGCTCACGCACAGATCCACGCCATAAAAAAGAGGCGCTCTCCCATTTTAGGGGAGGGCGCCTCCTCTTCTCACAAGTAAACCTCTGACTTATGCTCCCAATCGTGTAAAGACGGGAAGCACGGGAGCCCACACAGGGTTAATAAGACGTTCTCCCGATTCAGTCCACGACATCAACAATCCGGCAAACCGTTGATCGGGATCGTGCAGAATATCAACCAACCGCTGGACTTCCCACAGAACATCCTTTGACTCTATGTGAATATCGACTGTCTGACCAGGCTGTATCGGAGCCTCATTGTCCATGGTCAGTCCGGCTGTAGCAACAAGCTCCTGCGGATAGTTTGGATCAAGCTTTGCCGCTCCGACCTTGTTTGTAAATCGAATGCCAGCCGTTGTGAATTCACCGATACTGACCGGTTCGGTCCCATTGTTGGTGGCATGAACCGTCATACGAAGAGCACGACCTGGCACATCATATTCCGCATGCGTAACTTCGACCACTAGCGGATTTGGTTTTATTGGAAGCGGCTTAACCTTGGCCTCACCAGCCTGCAGTGGCACAGTAATAGGATGCTTCGCTTCTGCTGCAAGATAACCGATGGTGACAACCGCCACGGTAAATACGAGCAGACCGATCGCGAGCTTGCGATCAACCGGATCCAGCAAAAGCTCATCACCATAAGCCGCAAGCACACGAGCCCGAATCAAATACATGGGACGGACCATGAACCAACCTACCCAGAACAAGGCCACGGCTCCCCAGAATATGTGCCACATGATTCCGGTCATCCCGCCCTCTGTTTCTGAGTCAAATGTTTCCCCAGTCAAAGTTTTGATCGGGTTTCTAAAGTCAGCGTATCGGCCCGTAATATCCATCCAGCCACCAGGTCCAGCGATGGGACCAGCTTCTTTAACGGAAAACATAGGATGAATATGATGATGCCCGGGCAGTCGCGCCTTCAAAGTAATTTCGTATTCATAATCTCGCCCGATTTCCATAGGACCAGATACAAACATTGGCACCCCACCAACCTTCGTGCTTAAGCGCACAAAGACGGAGCTAGGGGAACCAACATTGACAAACGTCCGATGGGGCTTCACTACCGCACGAGGCCAATCTTCGGACAAATGAAATTTACCCCTCATGTATGTAACATCATTTACCGCGGTGCTTTTTCCCACCCATTCAGTGTCATACCAATTAACAGTGCGCATCCGCAGAAATGGTTCCTGCGAACGTTCTCCATGTGCAAAGGCCGGAGTGGAATCAAACACCGGCGCGAACGCCAACGTCGCCACTCCGCAGAATCCCAGCATCCACAGCTTGAAGACGTGTTTGACGTTCATGCTTTCCCTCCAGAGAGTTTACCCTTATCTGCATGAGCCAATGTTGCATAGGCAAAAACATCGTAGACCTTGGTGGTCCGCTTTCTATCATCCGTGAAATAGAAATAGGATGTGCAGAAGAACTTTCCAAACTGCCACCAGAGGATATACATCAATGAAGAGGCGAATGCAGCAAAGAACGAGGAAATCATCGTGCTATGCCCACCGAATGTCCGCAACGATCCAACCTCGATCATACGAATATACTCAGGAGTTCCGGTCCGCACATACATGAAGCCCATGTAGTCGGCCCATGAAAGCAATGTCCCGTCTACCACGAGCGGAGTGTGACTATAAGCAAAGATAGGCCAATTACTGGGGTAAAACAAAATCGCGTACATCCAAGCCCCAATGACCGCCGTCAAAGTCCAGTTTCTGGTCAACAACAGAGTGAAATCAAGAACTAAGGCGCTAGGAAGCAGAGTGGCTGGCATAACGAAATTTGGTGGATAGTTGGACCACCACCACCAAGAGGTATAAACCGCAATCCACTTCCCAGTACCCAAAGCCAGAATCGTCAAAGTAGCTCCAAATGGCTGCCGATAGTTAACCCAATTGTAGTACTGGAGTGCGGCACAGAAGGTAATAGTCGTGATGGGGGTCACAATCGGCCACCACTGCCGATCTTTCCAATCCAGCCAGAAGTCCCAGTCACCGCACAACAAGGCCGTGTGCATGTGAAACGTTCCAATGATGGTCACAAACAGAATAGGAATGAAGTAGATGTAATCAATGTGCCGCGACATCGCCACTCCCTCAGGGGGTAGCTTCGCGGCCTTGATTATTTCATCGGTCCTAAACATTTCACCCAACCTCCCTTAGTTCGACCAGCTAGTAGGCCTTCCCGCCCTTTGCTTTTTGACGGGAAGGCCTTACCAGACCGACCTCTTTATGGTTTACCGTCCCTACACATTCCAATCAGTATTTCAGTATCCTGCTTTAGCGTTGGGGTTGACCTGGCTGGGGAACGGATCCAGGATGCTCTTGGGCGCCCCGTTCCAAATCACATCCGCCAAGTTCGACATGCGGCTGACAATCTGCGCCGCCACGCCCCC
>JANDJG010000091.1 GCA_024331085.1 Nitrospira sp.
TCGGTGCCGCTCATGTGGAACGACACCTCGTCCAGCTTCGAGATCGATTTGAGCATGGCGATGTTCTCGGCGACGATCGGATGCAGCGGTCCCAACACGGGGCCCAAATCCTTGACGCGCTCCCAGCCTCTTTCCATCCACTCTTTGTATTGATCGTAGCCGGCGACGTTCACGCCGTAGGAGCCGGTGACGTCCAGCGACCAGTTGCCGTCGAGATCCCGCAACATCGGGCCTTGGGAGGTGGTCACCACCGAGCAGAGGTTGAACTTCTCCCGCATGATCTTCGCGAAGGGGAAGGGAACCCGGCCTGCGTCCGTGAACCGGAGATCGGAGAGGCCGTCGCGAATCTTGTCACCCCAGGCGATCGACTGCGAGTGATGCTCCTGAAAATGGTCGGCCAGGCGATCGAGAGCGCGGCGGCGTTTGGCCGCCGTCGCTTGATCGGCGCCGTCGGCCGTGAAAAAGGCCTCCTGCGAGTAGTCGTTGGTTTTGACCCAGGGAGCGAGCAGACGGGAAATTTCCGGGGTAAACGAGCGGGCCCGGAGGACGACCAGGGTGCGACGCAGCTTCGCGAACAAGAATGCGCATAAGAGAATGAGCAGGCCGGCGCCGAGCACAATGCCCGCATCGGGCCATCCCATCTCGCCTATCTCGCACGCCGAGGATCGGCTCAAGCCGACACAAGCGCTCCATCCTTCAATGCCGTCAAGGGACCGTTCAAGGGATTCGCGGTCAAGGATCTTGCCGAACATCAGGCCCTCCTTTCTCCATTCTCCATGCGGGGGTGGATCGACTCTACGCGACGGATCGATTGGCGGCGGTGACGACGAGATCTTCTTCGGGGAACAAGGCCGGCTGATCCCGATCCACCAGGCGGGAATGTTTGAGGCTGGCGACGGTGTCCGCCCACCGCAGCAGCTCCAGACTGCCGTCATGGTGCTCCACCAGCGCGCTGCAACTCTCCACCCAATCGCCGCAGTTGCAGTAGATCACGTCGTTCAATCTGGTGATTTCTGGACGGTGAATGTGCCCGCAGACCACGCCTTCGACGCCGAGACGAGCCGTCTCGTACGCCACCGCCTTTTCGAAATTGCTGATGAACTGCACGGCGTTTTTCACTTTATGTTTCAGAAAGCCCGCCAGCGACCAGTGCGGCAGGTCGAGCTTTCGGCGGACCCAATGGACGAGATAATTGGCTTTGAGCAGCCAATCGTACAGCCGAGTGCCCAGCATCGCGATGGCCCGGGAACTCCGGACCACGCTGTCGAATTTGTCTCCGTGCGTGACCAACAGGCGCCGGCCGTCGGCGCCGGTATGAATCGCCTCCTTGACGATGTGGACGTTGCCGAAGGTCATATCATGGTAGTCCCGCAGCAGTTCGTCGTGATTGCCGGGCACATACACGACCTTGGTGCCGTGCTTGGCCTTGCCCAAGATCGTCCGTACGACGTTGTTGTGCGACTGCGGCCAAAACATGCGTTTCTTCATTTCCCAAATATCGATGATGTCGCCGACCAAGTAGAGATATTCGCAATGGACGGAATGGAGGAAATCGAGCAGGTGATCGGCGCTGCAACCGCGGAATCCCAGGTGAACGTCGGAAATCCAGACCGTGCGAAAGGACCACGCGCGGAATTCCTTCGGTTTCTTCATCCGTTCGGCCTCCAATGAAGGTGACAGACGCCGGGGTATCATGGGGCGAAGCTTATAACGGCGATGTTTCCGACTGATTAGGATCGCAAGGGAAGCGCATGAACTCTTGATGTGAAAACGGTGACGCACGAAACAGACTGCTAATGAACGAACGAGGAGCTCTGAAGATAAGAGGGAAACGGGGAGACGCGCAACAAGGCGAGGGCGGCGCGAGACGGCGATCAACAAGTTCGATCGGTTAAGTTTTCGTTACAAGCTTGTTCTGCCGTTGACCCGCGCGCGATGTTCTTCCAGGATTGAAAGAAACGCATGAGAGACCGGTATTCCGATGTTCTGATCGTATGATTTCGTGCGCGGCTGTGAACCCTCTTTCCGGACGATGCACATGATGAAGCCGACCGAACTTGTGCTTCTGCCCGGGCTCGACGGGACGGACGTCTTTTTCAGGCCGTTGCTCGCGGCGCTGCCGGAGTGGATCAAGCCGACGGTCGTGCAGTTTCCGACGGTCGGGGCGAACGATTATCCGGAGCTGCTTGAGCTGGTTCGTCGTGTTTTGGCGGGAAAATCCGACTACTACGTGCTGGGGTGGTCCTTCGCGGGACCGCTCGCGCTGATGTTGGCCGAGGCTGAACCGAACAACGTGCGGGGCGTGGTTCTCGCCTCCACGTTCGTGCGCCCGCCCCGCCGGGTCTTCGCGCATCTTCGATGGGCCGCCGTGACGCCGACGGTGTGGATGATTCGGGCCGGCAAGAGACTGCCGGTCTGGCTGTTCCGAAGCCCGACCGACCGGCTCAGGCGGGACAAGACCGAAACGTGGAAACGCGTCGGTACCGGGATGATCGCGGCGCGGATCAGGACGGTGCTCAACGTCGACGCGCGGGAGCGTTTGCGCGCCTGTTCGCACCCCGTGCTTTGCTTGGCCGGAAGCGATGACGGAGTGGTGCCGCGCCATAACGTCGAGGAAATCGCCCGCCTTCACCCGGCTGCCGCCGTTCGCATCATTGAAGGGGACCATTTCGCGATGTATACGAATCCGCGAGCCGCGGCGGCGGCGATCATCGAGTTTATTATGATGAGGGGGCGAGGGCGATGAGAGCGATGGCATGGGTCCTCATCGTTTGCGCGGCGCTGTGGCTCGGGATCGGAAACGACTTCGTCTCGGCTCAGCGCAACGAGATGCCCTCCGGTTATCCGAAGACGTTGGAAGGTCAATTGCAGGCGTTGCTCAACCGAATGGAGGAGGGAAACCCGTCGCCGGAGCTGTTGGTGCAACTGTCCTCGACCTATTTCGATCTCGCGGACGATTGGTTGAAGGACGACGCGCGGCGAATCGAGGCCTATGAGGCCGGCGCGCGGGCGGCGAAGCGGGCGATCGCGTTGAACGATTCCGACGCCGACGCCCACTTTTTCTACGCCGTCAACCTCGGCAGCGCGGCGCTGCTCAAGAGCGTCGTCAACGTGGCGTTGGTGGTCAACGAAGTGAAGCGCGCCGTGTCGCGGGCGATCGAGTTGGATTCGAAGCATGCTCCAGCTCTTCAAATGATGGGCGGCCTCTTGATGGAGTTGCCGTGGTTTCTGGGAGGCGATGAGAAGAAAGCGCAGGCCTATCTGGAACGGGCCATCGTGGCAGACGGCAACTACACCAAGGCGCGTATCCTGGTCGCCAAGCTCTACCGAAAGCAGGGCAGGATCGACGACGCCAAGGCGCAACTGGAAGCCGTGCTGCACGCCGATCATCCCCACTACCGCTACACATGGGAGCGGACGTACAAGCCGGAGGCCGAGCGCCTGCTGAAAGAAATGTCCGCTCAATAGCGTGTACGTCCCTGGAGGTAGATGCCTTGGACAAGCTTCACGCACGTTCGCACGCTTCATGCACGTTCCTGGGGCATGAGCATGAATTGAAGGAATCGCGAAGGACAACGTCGGCGTGTTCAGGGCGTTCGACAAGAGCATGAACAT
Source organism: Nitrospira sp. (assembly GCA_024331085.1). GTDB lineage: Bacteria > Nitrospirota > Nitrospiria > Nitrospirales > Nitrospiraceae > Nitrospira_D. The sequence continues at coordinate 3,616 of JANDJG010000091.1, forward strand.
AACTCAACGTTGAGGCGATCTTGAGACGGGCGTTACAAGACGAGACTATCGTTACAAGAAAAGGGGGCTCCGTAGTCCGAGGAACGGGTTCATGGCGACGTGCTTCACACCCCAAGAGAAAGCTCAGCATGTGCCAACCGTCCGGTGCGAACGGCCGATCCGCTAATGCAGGTCGATGGTGACGCCAAGCCGGGCGGCGCTCTTCGGCGACGGCGGTGTTCCCTGCTCGTCGGTTTGCTCGTCGTGGCCATGCTCGGCGGGTGTTCTGCCAAGCGGTTGATGGCCGACTCGATTGGAGAGGCGCTGTCCGGGGATTCCGACGTGTATGCGTCGGAGGAGGACCCGGACCTCGTTCGTGAGGCGATCCCCTTCGGCCTCAAGACGTTGGAAAGCCTTCTGTCGGTTTCTCCCGATCATCGAGGGATGCTTCTGTCGGCCGCGAAGGGCTTTGCCACCTATGCCTACCTGCTCCAGGATGAGGCCGACAGGCTGGAGGAGGCCGATTTGGATCGGTCTCGGCTCCTGCGCGCCCGTTCCAAAAAGCTCTATCTGCGGGGTCGGGATTATGCGATCAGGGGATTGAGTCTGGCTCACCCCCGGTTCGAAGAACGACTGCGGCGCGACCATGTTTCCACGTTGGCCGAGACCACGAAAGACGACGTTCCTTTTCTCTATTGGGCCGGCGTGTCTTGGGGAGGGGCTCTTTCCGCCGGACCGGACGATCTGGCCATGGTTTCCGACGCACCGCTCTTCGGCGCATTAGTGCGCCGGGTCGTTGATCTGCACGAACGGTATGAAGGGGGAGCGGGGCACGAATTCCTCGTGTCCTACGAAGCGAGCCGTCCCGGAGGGAGCGCCGCGTCGGCGCGAGAGCATTTTTACCGGACGCTGGCCCTCACGGACGCTCCCCGCGCGTCCTTGTTCCTGGCCCTGGCGGAAGGTCTCTCCGTAAAAGAACAGAATCTTGACGAATTCAAGGATCTCCTGTCGAAAGCCTTGGCCGTCGATCCGGATCGGCAACCGAACGAACGGTTGATCAACATGGTCGCCCGGCGGCGGGCCCGATGGCTGTCGGCGCGGATTTCGGAACTGTTTCTCGACGCGGACCATGGGGAGAGGATTCCATGATGCCTATCGTCCTTACCGGTTTCGTCGTTGCGACGATCCTTTTTGGTTGCCGGACGGCTTCGGCCGAGACCATCAAACTTGGGACCTTGGCGCCCAAGAATTCGCCCTACTACGATATCCTTCGGGACTTGGGGGACAGTTGGGCGAAGATCTCGAACGGGGCCATTCACTTGCGGATCTATGCCGACGGCGTGGCCGGCGATGATCCCGACATGGTCCGCAAAATGCGGATCGGCCAGCTCGACGCCGCGCTCGTGGCGGGATCGGGGCTCTATGAAATCGCTCCCGAAACCAAGGCGATCCAACTGCCCGCGATGTTCCGCGACGACGACGAATGGGATTTCGTGCGGACGCGGATCGCTCCCAAGTTGGAGCAGATCTATGCGTCAAAGGGATTCCGGGTGCTGCTCTGGGGAGATGCCGGCTGGGTCTATCTGTTCGCCCAAAAACCCGTGGTGCATCCGGAGGATCTGAAACCGCTCCGGCTCTTCGTCTGGGCGGGTGATCAGGACAATTTGCAGGCCTGGAAGAATATGGGGTACCGCGCGGTGCCGCTCGCCGTCAACGAACTCCATTCCGCGCTCCATTCAGGCATGGTCAACGCCTATCTCACGACGCCGCTGGCCGCCCTGTCCTTTCAATGGTTCGCGTTGGGCAAGGAAATGACCGACGTCAGGCTGGTTCCACTGGTCGGGGCCCTCGTGATCGCGGAGAAAAAATGGCAGGCCATTCCCGCGGACATGAGAGAGCGCTTGATTCAAGCCTCGCGCGAAGCCGGAACGCGGTTTCTTCGGGAGATGAGAAAACACAGCGGCGAGGCCGTCCAGGTCATGCAACGCCACGGACTCACCGTCCATGCGGTGCCGCCCGATGCGCTGGCCGAATGGACCAAACGGTTCCGAGCCAACTACCCAACCATCATGGGCCACAACGTCCCGCCCGATCTGGTCGCCGAAGTGGAACGGCTTCGCGATGAGTACCGAGCTTCGACCGCCTCCCATTAGCGGCGCCGACCGGAGACGTTCATGCCTGCGGCGCCGTTCTTGCCCCCTTGCACCGAAACGGAATGGATGCGGCGGAGCCAAGCCTCCGGCGGGGCGGCATGACGTCCTTTGACCCCCTGCTCAACCTGGCGCGCCGGTTTGAGAACAGCCTGGCCGGGCTTGCATTGATTCTGATGGCCGGTCTGCCCGTCGTCGAGATTCTGCTCCGGCTGTCGTTCAATACCGGGATTCCCGCTTCTGCAAACTACGTTCAGAATCTGACCTTATGGGTCGGATTCACCGGCGCCATGCTGGCGGCGAGAGACGAGGGCCACCTGACCTTTCTGCTCGGCCGAGAGATCGTCCCGCCCGCCGTCCGCGCCTATTCCGCGGCGTTCGCCGCCCTCGTGTCCACGGCCGTCGCGGCGAGCCTGAGCTGGGCATCCCTTGAGTTCATGCGAGCCGATCTCCAATCGCCCGTCGTCATCGGCGAGTGGTTGCCGACGTGGGCGGTGCAAGCGGTGCTTCCCCTGAGTTTCGCCGTGATGGCGGTTCGCTTCGCCATGAAGCCGGAGACGATCCGGGATCGGCTCATCGCCCTGCTCGGCATCCCCGTCGCGGCGGGCATCGGCTGGCTCCTGCCGGCCAGCGTGCCGGAGGTCCTGTGGGCCGGGCTTTTTGCGTTGTTGCTCGCGGCGGTTCTCGGAACGCCCATTTTCATCATCCTCGGAGGGGTGACGCTGCTGCTTTTGCGGATGGAAGGGACGACCGCTGCGGCCATCCCCGTGGAAACCTACCGTCTCGTGGTCTCTCCCTCGATTCCGGCGATCCCCCTCTTTACGCTGGCCGGCTACGTCCTGGCGGAGGGGGGAGCCAGTCGCCGTCTGGTTCGGGTCTTTCGCGCCTGGTTCGGTTGGTTGCCGGGCGGGCTGGCGGTCGTCGTGACGGTGCTCTGCGCGTTTCTGACCACCTTCACGGGGGCGTCGGGGGTCACGATCCTCGCGGTCGGGGGGCTGTTGCTTCCCGTCTTGGTCGACAGCGGGTATCGCCGGGGCTTTGGGATCGGATTGCTGACCGGCACGGGTTCGATCGGGCTGCTGTTTCCGCCGAGCCTCGCGGTCATTCTCTACGGTGTCGTGGCGCACGTGTCCATCTTGGATCTGTTCAAGGCGGGCGTCTTGCCCGGGCTTCTGTTGGTGACCGCGGTCAGTGTGTTGGGAGTCCGTGAGGCGTGGCGGAACCCCGACTCACGGGTTCCCTTCGCGATGCGCGAGGCTCTGGCGGCCTTGTGGGAAGCCAAATGGGAGTTGATGATTCCCGTCCTCGTGCTCGGCAGTTTGTTCGGCGGCTATGGCACGTTGATCGAGACGGCGGCGATGACGGCCGTGTACACCCTTGCGGTCGAGGTGGTGATCCATCGGGAACTCACCGTTCAGAGCGACGTGCCCGCCGTCTTGGTCAAGTGCCTGACGCTCTTGGGGGGCGTCTTCGCCATCCTCGGGGTGGCGTTGGGACTCGCCAATTATCTCGTCGACGCGGAGGTGCCCATGAACGCGGCGGACTGGTTTCAACGCCACATCGACTCGAGGCTCGTCTTTTTGATGGTGCTGAACTGCTTTCTCATCATCGTCGGCTGCCTGTTGGATATCTTCTCGGCCATCACGATCGTGGTGCCGCTGATCCAGCCCATCAGCCAAGCCTTCGGCGTCGATCCGCTGCATCTTGCCATGATCTTTTTGCTGAATATGCAACTGGGATATTTGACGCCGCCGGTCGGTCTCGATTTGTTTTTTGCCTCGTACCGGTTCGGCGCGCCGCTCGGCGAGGTGTTTCGGCATACCTTCCCATTTTTTCTCGCCATGATGGTCGTCCTCTTGCTCGTGACCTACGTGCCGTGGCTGGCCCTGGCGTTGGTCTGAGTCTGCGTCGGGATGGGGAAGAGCGCCGTCAACGGGGCGCAGTCTCCTGTAAGTCGCCGAGCAGCTCGGCTTTGGAGGGAATTTGCGTCAAGATGTCCGGACGGACTTGGAAGAGACCCTGCAAACGGTGGCCCGTGGCGTACAGAAGATTGCCCGACAGGTTGCCCAGAGCCAGTTTGCCGGCAATTTTTCCGTCTTTGCCGGTGGCGATGAATTCCGCCCTGGGTTCCAGCAGCCCGTAGGGCGCGAGCGCCGTCGCTTGCTTGAGAACCCGTTCTTCGGCGGGCAAATTGACGACTCGACTGACGAACAGATCGACGAGTTCTTGGCGAAGTTTTCGTTCCGGTTGGTCCTCCAAGACCCATTCGCCCTGTTGATTGATCAGTACGTAGGACCGATCTCTGGCTTTGACCGAGAGCATGGCGATGTCTTCGACGTTCGCGCCGAGGAGCCGTTTGTCCTGAAGCTCGAAGAGGTCTTTGGTGAAACTTTTGATGAACGTCGGATTGACACGGTAAAGAGGAGCTTCCGGAGCGGTTTCCGCGATCGCTTCACCGCTCTGCGGGTCCGGTTGATAGAGACGCACGGTTTGATCCCCCGCCGCCGTGTGGATCGTGATCTTCACTTTCGGAGCCGTCAGGGCTTTGGCGACGGCGTCCCTCTCGGGGCCCGGATCGATGATGCTCTGGGCCTTAAGATCCTCCAGTCTGAAGAGCAGCGAACGAATCTCGACTTGATCGGCTTCCGCTTCGATGGGATAGCGGATTTTCCAAGACGGTTTGGGTTTGCCTCCGGCCATGTTGTACAGGACGATTTCCGTGGAAGGATAGGTCAGGCGCAGGCGGTCGATCTCGTGTTGCGCGAAACGGAGAATTTCTTTTCGGCGAAACGTCATGAGCGATTTGTTGATGAAATCCTTCGGGGCCAGGTCGGTTAAGAGCACCTTTCCATCCGACTCGCGCAAGACGTACAGGGTGTTGGACAGCGGGCCGCTGTCGCCCAGTGCCAAGGTTTCCTGTTGTGAACCTGCCGTGACGGTCACGGTCGTGATCGGCTGTTCCAATCCGAATGGGGCAAGAGGGGCCGACCGGTCGGCGACCGTTCGGCTGACGGTGCCGGTCATGAGCGCCCGGAGGAGAGTCTCGACCTCGCGAGAGTCGGCGTCGGTTTGCAACGGCGCCGTGATGACCCACTCGCTTCCCTCGGTCTTGGACAGTTGAACAGGGCCCTGGGTGGTCGTGATGGCGATCCCGGTGACGGCCGACTCGGCAAACGGCAACAGTTGTTTGGCCTGAGTCTCCCGTTCCTGCTCCTGTTGCTGAGCGGGAAATTCCACAAGGTACAGATAGGCCCCCAGCCCTATCAGGATGACGGCCATGAGAATCGAGGACCAGTACCGCATGTCACGACAACCGTCTGATGACCATGATTATGGAACCGTAACCGTCTTTCTTCTCCGATTCATAAGCGGGAGCGTGACTTAAATCGCCGGGTCGTGCATCAGGAACGAACGACTTCGAGTCTCGCCGTCCCGCTACAGGCGTCTGCGCTTTCTCCAGACCATGATGCCGGTGACCAGCACCACGAACGGGAGAAAGACCACCTGCACGTAGAGCAACGCCCGCTCCTGCAACGGATTGGGCACGAACGGCCGCAACGCCGGCTCCTTCGGCGCGATCGACAGCAAGTCCCGCTCTTCGGCGAGCCAGCCCACGGTGTGCAGAAAAAAGTCGCTGTTGCCGGGAAAGTTGAAAAAGGCGTTGGCGGCGAAGGCCGAGTTGCCGATCACGACGACGGCCGGGTGCGGTTCGCCCTCTTTCGGTTCCGTTTTGGGCGACAGCGCCATCGCCAGGGGCAGGGGGCCCCGCACGTCCTCCTTTTCGTTCAAGCTCACGACGCGGCCCTGCATGTTGGTTTCGGCCCAACTGTTGGCCGACGTGCGGGCGAGCGGAACGGCATCCCAGCCTTTCCCCGCCTGCTCGTCAAAGGTGACGTGCTGCGACAAGGGAAACAACACCGCCGAGGTCAGATCCTGGGTGATCTCGTGCTCGGTAAACGTGCGGACCAAGAGCGCCGTCAGGTCGCCCGCGGCGAGCCGGTCCTGGAGATCGACGAGCACGCCGGGGCCCAGACCAAGCCCCCAGTGCGCGAGCAGAGGATCGAGGCCGGTTTGCGTGTCGGGATCGGCCAG
>JANDJG010000092.1 GCA_024331085.1 Nitrospira sp.
GGCATGGACGGCGCCGGCAAACCCCTCACGCCCGAAGGGAGCATCAGGAGGCAGACCGAAACGGAACCACATCGGCTCCGTGCCGTAGTTGATCGCCATGTGGCCCGCATCATGCGCGTCTTCCGGCGCAGTCCGATCGCTCCGCTCTTCCGCCTCTACCTTCTCAGCCGCCAAATTGGCCAGGGCGGCTCCCTTCGCATCTCGCAGGTTCAAGCCCTTTTGATGGACCAGGGCGATCTCGCGAAAGCTTCGCTGTTTAGGTGCCGTTCCCTCGATCGTTGGATAGATCACCGTCGCCGTGGCCCGGCTTCGCCGTTGCTTGGTGGGATCTTGTCGATCCATGGCCCAATCATCGATCGTTTCAAGCCACTGGGCCTTGGCCGGTTCGATCACCATGGCTCCCACGGCGGCCTTCTGTCCCTGTTTGATCCGATCCGGCGGCGTGAGGTTGCTCGCGCCGAACTCAACCGGGACGAAGCGACACTGTTTCGTCCCAGACATGACGAGGCGAGTCGTCTTCGGCGTGTAATCGGGATATCGATCGAGCCGCCAGCCATACTCGGCTCGGCCATCGGAACCAGGTGCCACGCCCACCACTTCGTATTTGAAACTCTCCGCCAACCGGAGGGCCACAATTTCGAGAACATTGCCGCTTAACGCCTGGCTGAGAGTCCTGACGAAGTCACTGTGCAACTGCTCTCGGCACCGTTGCCGCTGCGGCACGAGCGCCAGCGGATCGAACTGGTTCTCGGGTGAGAGCAGGGGAGCGCCGTCATGTTGGACACGCGGTTGCTTTCCGTCATCGTCCCCAAGGAACAGTCCTTTGTTCCCAGGTTTCACAGCCGTAACTCCCTGAGCGAGTCCCTGAATCCCAACCGTCGGCGGGGCTTCGAAACATTGGGCGTTCTGCACAGCAGCCGTCAGTTGCTTCACCAGCGAGGGGATGACCTGCTGAGACGGCTCCTGAGCCTGATCGACCGGAGGCGGTGAGGCCGGCATCTCCACCACGGCAGGCGACACATGTGCGGGACCGCCGGCTGATTCGCTCGTCCGGTGGATTTGTGCATCGCCTGTTGTCACCTGACCCTGGGTGATCTTCAGGTCTTGCCGCAGCGCCCGTTCCAAGATGGCCGTGGCAACGTTGGCAAAGAGTTCCGGCGTCATGAACTCGTTCAACGGCCGCAAGCGGGGCTCGCGAGTGAAGAGACTCAATCGATCGAACTGTTGCGCGAGGTCGTTCCCAACATAGGGCGGACAGAGCGGTCCGCTGCTCGCCGTGTCCAGCACGCCCGCATACCATTGGTAGAGTTTGACGCCGCCTGGCGCCACTCCACCCACCAGATTGACGCCGACCGTGTCGCCGTCCGACGCCTGGATGTCATAGTGCACCATCTGGGGATGGAGACCGATCACGTTGGAGGGGCGGATGAGGTTGTTATTGAACGTGGTCATGCTGGAGGCCCCTGCCCCATGGTCGCGGATCACAATCCCGGAGAGGGCTGTGTAGCCGTCCAGGTCTGGCATTCGGCTTTGCTTGACCGGCAACCGGTTGTGCAAAGCGACCTGCACACAGTCGCCCGCCGCGGCTCGGATGACGACCGGCTCCAACGGTGCGCCAGGCTTGAGCTTGCCGGTGGCCGGATCGAGATCGGAAAGCCGAACGAACAGGATCGCCGTTGGATCGTGCAAGGGACCGGCGCCAAAGGTGGTGGGTTTCCCGTCGATAAGCAGCGTCAATTGCGTCTGTCGGGGGTTATAGACGAGCGTGCCCCCCGTCGGATCAAGTGTGCTCCCAGGAGCTGCCGGAGGGATCGAGATGCCTGGGACCGGATCGAGCACCTGGTTGGCCAACACCGCTGCCACGTGATACGACCGCACCGGCGCCGAGGCAGGGCAGGAAGAACCGGCCGGCAAATGAGACGGCTGAGGATGGCCTGGAAGCGGCACAAGATCCGCCTGTTTCTGATCGTAACTTCGCACGATTCCCCAGGCTCCGCTCCAGAGTCCATCCTGGCTCGCATCGATCACATAGAGGCGATCGTTGATCGCGAACCGATGGTCCTTGAGTCGTGCGGTGAACGTGAACTGTTCCGACAGCCCGGTATTCTGCGAATTGCGCCAGCCAGAATGGGGGGCCTGCCCATAGCCGGAGCCGGCTTGCAACCAGAGCAGGCCGTTGATGGCGCCGTTGTGTTCGTGTTCATGCGAGCCGGCTTGGATCTTGACGCGGATCATGTCCCCCGCATGGGCTCGCAGGATCGGCGTGAAGGGATCGCCGACCAGCACGCCGTTGGTCAAGGCCGGATAGGGTGTCGAGCCGAGCTGGGTGTTGAGTTGGGGAATCGCACGATCCGTCCTTGTTTGGAGGGCAAGGGCGAGATCCCCCGCCGGACCGCTGGTTTGCGCCCCCGCTTTTCCGTCCGGCCCGACTTTCGCGGGATCGTACACACGGGCGGCGACCGGTTCGTTGCGATAATTCACGACCATCATGCCGACGTCGTCCGCTGAGATCGCCTCGGGGCAGGGCCGAAGCGGAGGATCAGGGTTGTTGTACACTGCTCCGTGCAGTCGGGGTTCGTTGTTTCCACCAGGGCAGGTCGGCTCATAGGCCATAATGTCCGGAAAAACCGGCTTCGTGGGTTTCCGATTGGACGGATGGATGGCAAAGCGATAGGTGTCAGGCGTCGGTAAGACATTCGGATCGACCTCGTAGGACCAGCCCTTTTCGTTGACGCCGACGTACACACCCTTCTCATAGGCATGTTGGAAGTCTCCGAACTGGATGAAGAACTCCCGATGGGAATCGTCCTGCTTGTCCTTGTCAATGTCCAGACCGGTCCCCTTTTTCCCGGCAATCACCGCTTGCCACGACGTAGGGCCTCCATCTTGGCGGATGGCCGGATCGTAGAGTTTCTGTCCTGTCTCGTTGTGCCGCCATTCCGAGCCGGGCGGCTCGCTCAACATGGTGGCATAGAGGCCCACCTGCTGGTGCGTGGAAGGTCCCAGGTGGTCATGGGTGAAGGTCGTGCCAAGTCCCCGATGGACATGACCGGTATTCACAACTGGATCGGAGAACCACCGTTGCAATGTGGTCCTGGCCCCTAACCAATCGCAGACGCCGGGCATCCCAAAAGTCAACTCAAACTTGTGAGCGTCGCCTCCGACTTCTTCCCAGGCCTTGAGGCAGGATTCGCCGGGTTTTTGCAACGGTATCGGCCCCGCAATCAACGGATTGTCTCCATTGAAGAACGGATGGACCGCCGGCACCAGGGTCGTGGCTCCCGTCACCGGATGAGGCACGGCCTGGGCAGGATGGTTGGCATTCCACTCGTTGATCGCGTGAACGCGCTCTCGCACGGTGCCGGGCGAGAAGGTGCCGTCCTCATAGTTCCAGCCGTTGGCGCCTCCGTCCGCCGAGGTCAAGTCCCACTTGGGGAGATGGATGTGCTGGCCGATGACGTCCGTCGGCGTCTCGATTTGATAGTCGTCCTCATAGAATTTGAGGGGCACCAGATTCGTGTGCGCGTACATGGCGCAGTCGAACGTGTTCATGCGGATCACGAGCGGCTCGGGCGCCAGGGCCTTGCGTAGAAGCGGCGGCACGTCCTCCCACAGGGCCAAGATCCGCTGTTGCGGATAGTGGTACCCGAGCTTGTTGAACACGACGTCGAGCTGGATATTGGCGCCTTTATAGACTCGCGGCTTGTCGGCGCCGAATTCGACCCCGCCCGGCAGCATCTCACTCACCTTGATCCAGGTGTCCGGCGCGCCGCCGAAGAAGCGGGCGTCTTGGCCGGTCGTTAATAGCTTGCCTCGATCATCGATGCAGGGCTCGTTAAACGGCGCGCCGGGGATCGGCGGGGCTCCGTTCGTGCGAAACAGGGCCGGGCCTGCCACCGTGCCCGCGGGGGTGAGTCTCACGGTGGGATGATGCATCGCGTGGTAATCCATAGCGACCCGTTCCAAATCGGTCCCCTGTTCGGGGAAAAACTCCGGCTTGGCCTCCGAGATCTCTTTCTTGGCACTATGTCGGGAGAGGGTATCTTCCGAATGAGCATCGGCCGAATAGCCGTGCAAGGCATGGCGTGGAAGTCCTCCGTCATGGCCCTTCACCACGCCGGGAATTTCCGACATGTCCAAGGGCGGGGTCGTGGGACGGGAGCCCACGGTCGTTTCTATTCCCGCCACCCAGAAGGGGAAACCAGGATTGCGCTCACGATCGATCACCTTCGCCACCGAGCCATGCACCTGACCATCAAGCCCCATACGAGGCTGGACGGTCACCTTGCCCGGCACGGGTGCAAGGGCCTTCCCGGGGAGCGGCACGACGGCGGGAATCGGCGCGCCGGCCACGATCTCACCGTCTGGCAGAGCCCGAGCGCCCTGGCCCGGCGTCCCATCCATCAGGCCGAATGGCTGATCGTGGAAACCCGTTCTCGTCTCGCTGACTTTGAGCCTGGTGCCGGCTTCGAACACATCATGAACGCGCCACATCGCCCACATACCCTGGGCGAAGTGCGGATAGAAGTGACAGTGAAAGATGGCGTCGCCCACTGTCCGGTTGCGATTGCCCGATCCGCCGAAGGCGATTTCATAGGTGTAGCCAGACCCCGGCCCAATAGCCTGGGCGTCGATATAGTTGGAATTGTCATCATTGGGATTGAACAGCCATTGATGATTGTGGAGATGGTAGATGTGCTGTTCCTTGCCGACGTGCGCATTGCGGAACTTGACGAAGTCGCCGATGTAACTATGGTGCACATTGGAGGGATCGTATGGATAGTACGCCTTGGTGGCTCGATCGTTTGGATGCTGGACGCAAAACTTCTGAAACTCCGCCGCAAATTGAGGCTGTAGATATTCCGGCTGACAGAGCCCCGTTGAGAGGTTGACCGGCCTATCGACGATCATGGCGGCATCGCCCACCGTGAAGGCCGATAAGAAGAATTCTTCATAGGCGCAATCCACGCAGTCGTGAGAAGGCCCGGCCTTGAGTCGGTTCGCGATAATCTCCGCGCCGATCCCTCCGGAACCATAGTTGATCATGAAGGCGTCACGAACCCCGTGCAGAGTATGGTGCAATTCCGGATGTTCAAAGAAATAGGGGAATGCCTGGGTGGCCGCCGCCTCATCATGATAGACCGAGACGAATTCGCGGAACGACTCCAACCGATTGGGCAACGTCGGGTTGCGCTTGCCGGTCGCTTCAAGCGGATAGGTGGAGGGAGGGAAGCTTCCGTCCGGCTTGGGCCCCATGATGATCGCATTGATGTCGCTGTGGATAAGACGACCCCCATGGACCATGCTGAGAATCGGGAGCCCGGCCTTCCCCTCTCGGCACCAGATGCCGGTGGGACAATCGTTGGGATAGCGAGCCTCATAGTCGATGATCGGTTGCCCGAAAACCGTGGTTCCCTTGGTCGCCAAGCGAAGCTCTTCCTCGGTGACCTGGGATCGATAGAATCGCGCGTTCTTCGGTTCTACGGCCACGACGCCAAAGAGCCCCACCGCCGAGTTACCCGCTGTGCCGTCACCTCCAAACACAGCTCCGTCACTACTGATCCCGTAAGTCCCCTCGCGGGCAGCAAAGAGGCAATAGGTTCTGGACTCGCCCGGCTTGAGGAGGCTGTTGGGATTGGTTCCCACGAACGAGCTGTCGTCCGAGATGGAGTTCACCAGTTCCAACCCCTGCACATGGAAACCGATTGTGCGGCTTTCGACCTGCTCGTCGATGTGGAAGATCCGTTGCTCACCCGGTGTGCCGGTAGGATCGCGCCGGCCCTGTTCCATCGGATGATCGACGCCGGGAAGGAGGTCGGTCTCGTCGGAATGAAACGGGTTTCCGATAGAAGAATCCGGCGGTGAACCGGATTCCACCTCCAGCAGGTTGGTAACCGTGACGGCCAAATAGTTTCCCGCCGCTACGCGCAACACGAGCGGTCTGGGCCTCAGATCTGGCCGCAAGGCGATGTGGCGGCTCTTCGAGCGGCTCCTCACTTCCTTGAGCAACGACGCATCCAACGGCCGGCCTGATTTGAGATCGATCACGTCGTGACGCAGGGCGTACATCATCCAATTAATGTTTTGAGCGCCGAACCGGTTGAACACGATCGGATGGTCGATGGCGACCACGTCGGCCTTGAGCGCGGTGGCGGGACAGGATCGAGGAGGGAGACCGGGTGGGAGCAGCCTCCCTGGAAGCTGCCGTGTTTGGACTGGCTTCGCGGTGACGGCGCGTTTCTCGCCAACCGTCCCGGTTTGCGCCCAGACCCTATCCCCCCCCACCATCACTCCACTCACCATCATGATCGAGAGCACGGTTGAACACCATCGTGCTCCACACTGCTCGCCCGCTTTGTTGCTTTTCATCGTTCTCCTTCTCCCACGTTCGTCCACGAACGTTTCCAGACAGCCATCGTCTGCGATGTTTTCTTGAGCTCCCTTTGAGATTCCTGGGCGCTTATACGCAAAGGTCTCCCTGTGTCAACAATGAGCAATAATCAGCAAGAATGGGCAGGAAGGAGCAATATAGGTGCCAGTTAGTGGCGATGTCAACAGAGAAGCCGATGGGGGAGAAAGATGGGACACCTACCCACTGTATCCACTCTGCAAGTCCTGTGGCGCTCGAAAGGATACAACTGTATCTTGCTGGCTTCTTCCGCAACGTTTCCGCCCTTGCGAGGGGCTCTGACCCGTTGTATGTAGGAGCCTGTGGAATTTGGGTCCAATTTCCAAAAGACCCACTGAGGTGGATGATCAATGGGCGGCACCGTTTATCTGGACAGAACGGACGCGGAACTTCGGCTGGATGGCGGAGCCTTGGCAGTCTATGTGAACGGAGAGCGGGACGGCATGGTGCCGCTCGCGCCTGTGGACCGGCTCGTGGTGATTGGCCGGCAGACGGTCGAGACGGCCCTGCTGCACCGTCTGGCGGAGCAAGGGATCGCCGTGTTGTTCTTATCCGGACGCACCCACTCGTTCCGCGGCCGCTTGGCAGGCCGACTGCACAATCATGCCCGGCTGCGCATTGCGCAGTACCATGCCCATCGGAGCCCTATGGCTCTTGCGTTGGCGAGGGAATGGGTCACAGCCAAGCTCGACGGCCAGGCGTCGTTCCTCATGGAGGCGGCGGATGTCCGACCAGACCGGCGGGTCGGGTTGCTTCACGCCGCCACCGTCATCAAGGAAACTGGAGCCAAGGCCACTGGCGCTGAGACACTGGCACGGCTCCGTGGATTGGAAGGGGGGGCAGCGGCAGTGTATTTCGCCGCATTGCCGTCCCTGTTTCCTCCCAGCTTGGGATTCGAAGGGCGAGAACGGCGGCCGCCGCGCGATCCGGTCAATGCGCTCTTGTCATTGACCTATACTCTCGCCCACTGGGAATGGGTTCGCGAGTGCGAGCTGATTGGGTTGGATCCCTTGATCGGCTTTTTTCATGAGATCGAGTATGGCCGTGAGTCGCTCGCGTGCGATCTGTTGGAGTCCTTTCGCCCCCTGGTCGACCGCTGGGTCTGGACGCTATTCCGCGACCAACTGTTCGACACGCAAGACTTTGCCTCGGACCAGGACCGGCCAGGGTGTTCGCTCAAGAAAGCGGCGCGCAGCCGTTACTACCAGGCCTATGAACAGTGGATGGCACACCATCGACCTCGCCTGCGGGAGACGGTCGAGGCCTTAGCCAGACAGGTGATGAACGATGGATCGGACCCTCTTTCTCAATGAACGGCCGGGGCTGTCCGTTCGCCGCGACGGGCCATCACTCTGGATCGACCAGCCTGGCTTGGCTGGTCGCCGGGTGCCGGTGCGATTGATTCGGCGCGTGCTCATCGCCGGCAACGTCTCGCTCGATACTGAGAGCCTGACCGTCTTTGCTGAGCGAGGAGTGCCGGTCACGTTAATCGGTCGAAACGGGCAGCCCGTGGCGATGGTCGTGAGTTGTGCTTCTAGCCTCTTTGTCCGCCGAGGGCTTCAGATCGGAGCAATTGAGCATCCGCCGGTGCGAGAACGGATTGCCAGCTGGTTACGAGCCTGGGAACGGGGACGGAGGTTGGCGTTGGCGACCGATCTAGATTCCGTGACCGCCGCTCGCTGGAGACGACATGGTATGCGAACCCTGGAATATGAACAATGGGTCCAGCGTCTGGGTCGTCTGTGCGGTGCCACGCTTCGCCAACGACGCCTCTTTCACGCGGCCGTCGATACCTTGATCCTGGATCGGATCACCGAAACAGGCTGGGACCCGCACGTCGGCGTCATCCATCGCGGGGAGTCGTTGGGGTTCGTCAAGGATTGCGCGATGGCGATCCGCGCGGACGCCGACCGGCTCTGGCTCGAGCAGGGGCGTCTTGCCGATCGGTCTGACGTTGCGTTGTCTTTCGACGTAGCTAAGAGTTTTGAGCAGCACCGATCCCATCTGGTCCGACTGCTCAGCCGACTACTTGATCAGTACGGGGAGCTATTGCGGGAGCCCTAAGGATTCTCTGATGCAGACGCACTATCTAGTTTGCTATGACATCGCCGACGAGGGCCGCCTAGCCCGCGTGTACCACTATCTCAAAGGAGTGGGTGTGCCGATGCAATACTCCGTTTTTCTCTGCTCATGGACCTGGTCGCAATACCAGGAGGCTCTTGCGCATCTGGCTGAACTGATCGACTCCAAAGCCGATGACGTCAGAATTTACCCGCTGCCGTCCGATCAACCCATCACCTCGCTCGGATCAGGCGACCGGACGCCGGACGGCGCCATGGTGATGCTGCCATGATCGATTCTTCTCCCCATGACCACGGCCATGTGACAGGCTTGCCCCTTTCGTTCGGTCGATTCACCGCGACCTTTCGACTCAACGGCTCGCTCATGCTTCCGCCCTATGCCGGGTCCCTGTTCCGCGGCTCCTTTGGCTGGGCACTCATGCAAGCAGTCTGCGTCACCCGTTCCCACAACTGTCCGCCCTGCTTGTTGCGGGACCGTTGCATCTATCCGTGGGTCTTCGAAACGCCCCCTCCTGCTGGAACGACGATCTTGCGGAAGTACCAGACGGCGCCCCATCCGTTTGTCCTGATTCCTCCCCCAGGTGGACGCACTCTCGAGACAGGGCAGACACTGGATCTGGGGCTGACCCTGTTCGGGAGGGCGGTGGCGTGGCTCCCCCACTTCATCTTCGCATTGGAGCGGATGGCACACGTCGGCCTCGGCAGTCGGCGGACGACAGCGTTGCTTGTGGGGGTGGACGGCTGGCTAGACGGCCATCGACACACCGTGTATACCACCGCTGGGCGAACGTTGCGAGGGGTCGAGACCTTCGTCGAGCGAAAGCCCCTCCTGCCCGTTCCTTCGGAACTCAGTGAATCTTCCCATTCGCAACGGATCGCTATCGACATTCTGTCTCCTTTGCGTATTCGCTACCAGGAACATCTTACGGCCAGACTGGACTTTCACGTGCTCATCCGATCACTCCTCCGGCGCCTCGCGCTCCTTTCGTATTTTCATTGTGGCGGTGACCCTTCAATCATGGCATTCCGCGAATGGATTACGCTGGCAGAACAGGTGCGGACTGTGTCATCATCTCTCACCTGGTCAGATTGGACCCGCTATTCCTCCCGCCAACGGACAGAAATGGAATTGGGAGGCGTGATGGGCACCATCGTCTTTGAGGGACCGCTGGCTCCGTTTCTGCCGCTGCTCCGTCTGGGCGAGGTCGCCCACGCCGGCAAAGGCACGAGTTTCGGCCTGGGTCGGTACAGGATTCTCGACATGTAACGGG
>JANDJG010000093.1 GCA_024331085.1 Nitrospira sp.
CGGCGATGATCAGCGTCTCTCCCCTCCAAGGCGCCGAGGGCCGGATTTTGGGCGTGCTCGGGATCGCCCGCGACATGACGGAGACGAAAAAGCTGGAGCAGCAGATCCGCAACGCCGAAAAATTGGCATCCATCGGAAAACTTGCGGCCGGCGTGGCGCACGAAATCAACAATCCCCTCGGAGGCATCCTCAACTGCCTGTACAACCTCAGAAAAGGCGGCATTTCCCCGGCCCGGCAAGAGGAATACTGGGCCTCCATGGAGCACGGCGTCAGGCGGGTGCAGAAGATCGTTCGGCAGTTATTGGATTTTTCCCAACAGCATGAGCCCGAATTCAGTCCGGCCGACATCAACCAGCTCGTCGAACGAGTGTTGACGCTGACCACCCACCTGTTCGCTCCAAACCGCATCGCGCTGGAGACCGAGTTGGGGATCGGCTTGCCCAACGTGATGGTGGACAGCCATATGATCGAACAGGTATTGATGAATCTGATCTTGAACGCTGTCCAGGCGATGAAAAAGGGCGGCGTCTTGACGATCCGAACATCGGTCGATGAAGGGATTTGCCGAGTGGAAGTCCGCGACACCGGCTCCGGCATCCCCCCGTCCATTCTCCCCCGCGTGTTCGACCCCTTCTTTACGACGAAAGGCGAGGGAGAAGGAACGGGATTGGGACTGTCCGTCAATCTGGGCATCGTCGAACGTCACGGCGGCAAGATTTTGGTGGACAGCGAGGTCGGCAAAGGGACGACGTTCACGCTGTGCTTGCCGGTGTCGCGCGATCATTCGTTGGCGGAGCAAGTGCCGTGAAAGGACTCTCGATCCTGCTGGTGGACGATGAGCCGTTGATTCGGCTCTCGATGGTGGACGCGCTGGAGGCCGTCGGGTACGACGTGCAGACGGCTTCGTCCGGGACGGAGGGCGTCGAAGCCGTCGGGCAGAGACGGTTCGACGTGGTGATCACCGATCTCCGGCTGCCCGGCTGCGACGGGCTGACCGTTCTGAAAGCCGCCAAGGACCGGAGTTCTGAAACGGAGGTGGTGGTCATCACCGCGCACGGTTCCGTGGAAACGGCGGTGGGAGCGATGAAGCTGGGAGCGGCGGACTACATCACCAAACCGTTCCAGATGGATGAACTGTTGTTGATCATCGAGCGGATCGCGCGCGTCGTGATGCTGCGGCGAGAAAACGAGGACCTCAAGGCGACGTTGGAGGACAAATTCAGCTTCGGCGGCATCCTGGGAGCCAACAGCCGGATGCGGGCGGTGTTGGAAAAGATCAAGCTGGTTGCGGCGACCGACTCGACGGTATTGATTCTGGGCGAGAGCGGGACGGGGAAGGAACTGGTCGCCAACGCGGTGCATCAAAACAGTCCGCGGCGGGACGGTCCCTTGATCAAGGTGAGCTGCGCCGCTCTGCCGGAAACGTTGCTGGAGGCCGAGCTGTTCGGCCACGAGAAAGGCGCCTTCACCGGCGCCCTCCGCCAGCGACGCGGGCGATTTGAATTGGCCCATCGGGGGACGTTGTTCCTGGATGAAATCGGGGAACTGTCGCCGGTGGTCCAGGTGAAGTTGCTGCGAGTGCTTCAGGAGAGGAAGTTCGAGCGGGTCGGGGGTAACGACACCATCGACGCGGACGTCCGATTGGTGTGCGCCACCCAGAAAGATCTGCGCAAAGAGGTCGCCCAGGGCCGGTTTCGCGACGACCTGTTTTATCGGCTGAACGTGGTGCAAATCGTGATTCCGCCGCTCCGGGAACGGCGGGAAGACATCATGCTCATCGCGGAGCACGTCATCGAAACCTGCGCCGCCAAGCTGAACAAAAAACTCAAGGGATTCTCGCCGGCCTCCCGCGAGTTGCTGCTTCGCTATTCGTACCCCGGCAACGTGCGCGAACTTGAAAACATCGTCGAGCGGGCGGTGGCCTTGGGCCATGAGCGCCAGGTGATTGAGCCGCACGATCTCTGCGGATTTTCCTCCTGTCCCTATCTCGGCGGCCCTCCGCAAGAGTCGTGCGGCTTTTGCAACGAAGGGTTGACCGGTGGAAAACAAGCGGCCCACAGACCGTTGATGCCGCTCGCGGCGGCGCGCGAGCAGTTTGAAAAGGACTATATCGTCTCTGTTTTGGAGCGGGTCGAAGGAAGTCGGACGACGGCGTCAAAGGTGCTGGGCCTGTCGCGCAAGGCGCTCTGGGAGAAATGCAAACGATACGGGATTCCTTCGCTGTACGGAGACCATCAGGAGGACGACGAAGAGTCCGCGTGAAGATGTGTAACCGATCGGGTGATTTCTTCGTCCGGAGCGTGTAAGCTTCCTGTCAAAAGAGGTGGGGCCGGCCATCCGGCGGAGACCATGACGCACAACACGAGGAGGGACGTTCGATGAAAAGACTGTGGGTGGTGTTGGGTGTGTGTGTGGTGATGGCGGCCGGCTGCGGGGGCGGCACAGCGGAGATCAAGGAAGACCGGCTGACCGTCGGTAAAGTGCAGGGCGAGATCAAGGTCGGCATGCCGGCTTCGCAAGTCGCGGAATTGTTGGGAAGTCCGAACATCGTGACGACCGATGAGAAGCGCCGGGAGGTGTGGATCTATGACAAAGTTTCAACCGATCGGGTCGATACGGCCAGGTCGTCTTTTGCGGGCCTCATCATTCTCGGCGCCAGCGCGCGCGACAGCTCCAGCTCCCAGCGGCAGCGGACCCTCACCATCATCATCAAATATGACGAAGACAAAAAGGTGCGCGACTTTGCCTATAACTACACCCAATTCTAGGCGGACCGGCTCATGACGACCAAACGCTGGGTGATCGCGGCCTGCTGGGTGATCGCGGCCGGTTTCTTCATGGGCTGTGTCCCCCAGACGCAACCCGTCGAATTTTTTCAATTGACGGCGGAGAGCCCCGCTCACAGGGCCATGCAGACCCGCTTCTTCGAGACCAAAGACGAGGCGGAACTCCTGTCCGCCTCGGCGGCCGTGCTCCAGGATCTGGGATTTCAAATCGAAGAAAGCGTGCGGGAGGTGGGGTTTCTGCGGGCGACCAAGGAACGGAGCGCGCGCGAGCACGGCCAGGACATCAGCCGTTTTCTGGTCTTTCTGCTCAGCTCCGCGCTGGTGTTGGTGCAGCAACCTCCGATCGTCATTCCCGTCGATCTCCATCAAAAGATCGCCGCGACGTTGATCACGAGGCCATTGAATCCGGAGGGGACCCGCCACGAAGTCCGAGTCATGTTTTACCGGGTCATCTGGAAAGGGGACGGCTCGGCCGGCCGGCAGCCGATTCCGCCGGGAGAGCAGCGGATGGAAATGGTGCGAGACCCCGTCCTTTACCAGACATTTTTCGCCAAATTGTCGAAAGCCGTCTTTCTGGAGCCCTTTGCCCTTTAATGGTGAGGTCGTGATGAAGCAGCGGATTGTCTGGGGAGTGATCGAGGGGAGCTTGCTTGTCGCCGCGCTGGTTGTGGTTCAGGGCTGCGCCGCGCCGCAACCCAGTCAGGATTTGCTCGCGCCGACCGAGGCGCAGATGAAAATCCGGAGTGTGCAGTCCCGGTCCTTCGATGTGGCGGATCGGCAGGTCGCCATGCGGGGCGTGATCGCCGCTCTGCAAGACCTGGGCTTCATCATCGAGCGGGCCAATGAGTCGTTGGGGCTGGTGACGGCGGCTCGTTTCGCCGAGCCGAATTTCTACGACGTCGTGGGCGTCACGGTCACCGTGCGGCCGGAAGCCGAAGGCAAAATGACGATCAGGGCCAACGCCATCTATAACAACAAGCCGATCGAAGATCCCAAGGTCTATCAGAATTTCTTCGCGACGCTTGAACGATCGCTGTTCGTCATCAAGGAATGATCCAGCCGATGGAGTGACGATGAACTCCTGGCACAACGACTCGCCGTTCGCCGAAAAAGGGATTTTCAAAAATGGGCTTTTCAGATGGCTCGGCGCGGTCTCCGGCGTCGTGTTGTGCCTGTTCTTGCAGGGGTGCCCGACTCCGTATGAACTGCGGCATGACAGCCAGTGGGACGCCCGCGCTCAAATTTGGCTTTCGGACGAGAGTCAGGTCAAGATCAGGGCCGCGCAATCGCGGGTCTTCGACACCACGGACCGGCAACGGATGCTGGCGGCGATCATCTCCACCATGCAGGATTTGGACTTCATGGTGGAAGTCCTGGATGAAGAGCTGGGCATCGTGTCGGGGAAAAAATACGTCGAGAACGAGCACATCTATGGCATCGATCTTGGTTACCTGTTGTATCGCCCCGACACGTTGCTCGTGCTCAACCGCAACGCCAGAACCTGGGGACCGTTCTATCACCGGAATAACCTCGTGCGGTTGACCGTCACCGTCCGCAAGCGGAATGAGTCGCAACTGGTGGTCCGCGCCGGTGCGCAGTTCTATCTGCGGGCCGTCGAGGATCCGGCGCCATATCAACGGTTTTTCCGCGCGCTGGAGCAGGCCGTGTTTTTGGAGGGGCGATCCGTGGAATAGATCGGGTCGGCTGGAGAAATGTATGAATTGAAGGCGCGGATCGGTCGGCAGTCAGGAACCAGGGACCGGTTTTGATGAAAGGATAAAAGCCATGAAGAAAGCACGTTGGATGATCGGGATTTCGTTGAGCCTGACATTGGTTGCTTCGTTCTGTGTCGCGGCGGAGCCGGCGGAGGTCGAAAAATTCGTCAAGGCGCGAATCGAGATCGGCGAGATGATGATGAATTATTTTCAGGGCGGCGAACGGTTCGGGGAGGGACAGCGGCCGTCGCCGGATCAGATGAGGGCGATGGGTGAGGACATCAGTGCCAAGCTCGGCGCGTTGTTGTCGAAACATGGTATGACCGTCCAAGAGTATCGGGAGCGCAGCAGAGAGGTTTTCGCCGATGAGGCGGCGGTGAAGGAGTTTCTCGATGCGCATCCCGACTTGAAACAACGATACGAGGCGCTCCCGCTGGATCGGATGGGGCGCGGCGGCAGCACGGGACGGGGGTATTAGGTGTTGATGGGGGGCGAGCCCCGGTGTGGTGATGAGACGCGCTTATGAAAGGAACCGGTCATGAAGAACGTTGAGATGACGGTGGAGGGAACCATCCTGACGATCAAGGTCGATCTCTCCAAGGAGTTCGGCCCTTCGGCTTCCGGAAAAACGATCATCATCGCCTCCACGGAAGGCAACGTGGCTATTCCAAATCGCCAAGAAAAGGTCGGGCTGAACGTGTACCGAAAAAAATGATCCCGCCGGAATGAGAGGGGTGTTCAGCAACGGATGGAGCGTTCGGGAATTGTCCGCCGACCCAGGTCAACTCAAATTTCTCTCCTGTAAGCGACAACGAGAAACGCCGGCTAGATCCATAAGGACAGGGACGATCATCCACAGAAAAATGTCCGGCCTGTGGATAAAAGCATTTCCAACCAAAGCGTCGGCGTTCGTTCATTCCGAGCAAGAAAAATGTCAAGCCTATTTTTCTAGGAATGTACAAAAATTTTTACGATTCCCCAGAGAGCCACAAGATATAGTGGATTCGGGTTCGATAAGCAGATGCCTAAAAAATAGGCATTTTGCAGGGATGACAGCGGAATTCGAGCGATTCAGCCACTCATCCGGCGCTTACCCACAAGGTTATCCACAGAAGATGGGGACGAGAAGGTTGGATCAGCCTGTGCCGGAAATTTCAGCGGAATTTCAACGGTTGCCGCCACTGTTCAGGCGTAAAGGGGAAGGCGTGGGCTCCATCGCGAAGGAGGGATCACCCTTGTTTCCACTTGATGCTGCATCCCATGCTGGGGTGCTGGACCTGGTTGACGGGTCTGCCGGCAAGGACTGCATCGATCGCCGCGCGTAAATCGCGGCCGGTGACCGGCTTGGTGTTGCCGGGGCGACTGTCGTCCAACTGCCCGTGATAGACGAGCAGCCGATTTCGATCGAAAAGGAAAAACTCCGGCGTGCAGACGGCGTGATAGGCCTTGGCGACCTCCTGGGTTTCGTCGAAGCAGAGGGGAAAGGAAAAGCCGAGTTGCTCGGCCATTTCTTTCAACTTGGGCGGCGCATCATCCGGGTAGGTGACGGGATCGTTGCTGCTGACGGCGATGATGCCCAGAGCGGTGTCCCGATAATCGGCGCCCAGCTTGGCCAGTTCCTGCCGTACATGAACGACGTAGGGGCAGTGGCGACAGATGAACATAACGAGCAGGGCGGCCTTGCCGGCAAACGAGGCGAGCGTATAGGCCTTGCCGCTCACCACGTCGCGCAGCTCAAACGGCGGAGCCGGTGTCCCCAGCGGCAGCACAATGGACGTCATGGCCATGGATCTGCTCCTCGGCGTGTTGCCGGACAATGCCTCAGTCCTGCGATTTCGTCAAGAGGGTAAGAGGAAGCCCGCCGTTCCATTTTGCCGGCCGGTCTGTCAAAGAAAGAGGTTGGAGAGGGGAGCGCCGATGAAAGGAGGAACCCAGATGACGGTGGCCTTGTGGATGCTGTTGCTGGTGGTGTGGCCGACCATGGCCCATGCGCGTGACGGCGCGGGACCAGAAACGTCAACGATCACAGTCTCGGCGACCGGCCGTGTGACGCGCGCGCCGGATCATGTCATCGCCACGTTCGGCATGGAAACCGCCGGGCGCTCGCTCGCCGACGCGCAACGGCGCAACCATGCCGTGATGGCCAAGGTCATCGAGCGGCTTCGGTCGTTCGACATCGAGCCGGAGCACATTCAAACCTCGTCTTTTACCATCACGCCGCAATATAGGCCGTCGCCCCCACGTTCCGGCGGCGCGGTAGCTCCGCAGCCGGAGATCATCGGCTACGTGGTCGGCAACACAGTCACGGTGGACGTCCGCAAGCCGGAGCAGATGGGAGCGATGATCGAGGGGGTCTTGGCGGCAGGCGTCAATCAGTTTCATGGCCTACGGTGGGGGTTGGTGGATGAGCGGCCCGCGCAGGTGGAGGCGCTGAAGCAGGCGGCGGCCTTGGCCCGCGAGAAGGCCCGCACGTTGGGCGACACGTTGGGAGTGAAGCTCGTCCGGATCATTTCCGTGAACGAAGAGGGTCGTCTGGCGCAGCCGATGCCCCGTTTGACGCGGACCATGGCGGCGATGGAGATGGACGGTGGCATGGCGCCCGTCTCGCCGGGCGAGATCCAAGTCGAGGCGAGCGTGACGCTGGTCTATGAAATCGCGCCGAACTAACGTGGAGGTTGACTGATAACTTGCCACATACTTGACTCATTGTGGATGGCACCCCCTCTGAAATAGCGTAAGAAAGAGCCCTGTTTTACCCTATTTCTGCAGCCCATTACCCCGTTTCTGCTTCGCCGGTCACCAGTCGATTTTCTCAGGTTCCCACCAACTTACCCCGATGATTTCTTTGGGGTAACAAGGTATCCTTCGACGCGATTACATGGGTCCTAATCGGTGAATAGGAAGAAAGCAAAGGGGACCGCTTCTCGGATCCCACGAGCGCGCCGTTCGAGGAGGGTGAGCACAAACAGATGGCTGTCAAGGTGGTCGATGATCGGGGCAACGAATTGCTGGCGGTAAAGAAGCTGGGAGAGGTTCAGTCTTGAAGACAGCCAAACTGTTCGAGCTTCTCTCAGATGGATTAGAAGCGACCCTCCGGGACGACAACCCTTGGTGGCGCGGAGAACGGCTCTTTGATCTTCCCAACATGCGCCGTTGGGCCTTTGCACCGGCCATTTCTGGGATCAAGAGCGGATTAACGCCCGTAACCGTTCTGCGCGGTCCACGGCAGATTGGGAAGACCACCCTTGTGAACCAGACGATTCACGTGTTGCTGGATGAGGGGGTCGCGCCGGAGCGGATTTTTCGTGTGCAATTCGACGAACTGCCCCAGTTGAAGAAGCTGACAGAACCTATTCTCGAACTCAGCAGGTGGTATTCGGAACACGTCCTCGGAAAATCGTTTCACAAAGCCGCTAAGGACGGACAAAGAGCCTACATTTTTCTCGACGAAGTCCAGAATCTCCCTGATTGGGCTCCCCAGCTCAAACATCTCGTTGATATGAATCCGGTTCGGGTGTTAGTGACCGGAAGTTCTGCGCTTCGCATTGAGGCGGGCCGTGACAGTCTGGCAGGGCGAATCAGTACCCTTGAAATGGGACCATTGCATTTGCGTGAAATTGCTGAACTGCGAGGATTTGGGACGCTCTCCGCTCACCTTCCTCCCAACGGGCTCGGGCCGTTGAAAAGGAAAGAGTTTTGGTTGGACCTGAGAAGAGTTGGGGAAACCCATTGCGAACTTCGTGGCAAGGCCTTCGCCGCCTTTTCCGAACGTGGTGCATACCCGATCGCACAGGCACGGCCGGATCAGCCATGGGAGAAGGTTGCGGACCTTCTAGGTGAGACCGTCATCCGGAGGGCTATTCAACATGATCTTCGCATGGGGCCCAGAGGCCAGAAGAGAGACGAACATCTCTTGGAGGAGGTATTCCGGTTGGCGTGTCGGTACGTCGGCCAATCTCCTTCACAGGCGCTCTACCTTGATGAAATTCGGCGGGCGATGAATGCCAACATCGGATGGCAACGGGTGTTCGCATACTTGAAGTTCTTGGATGGCACGCTCTTGCTGCGGCTCATTGAGCCGTTGGAGCTAAAACTAAAACGTCGGCGCGGGGCATCGAAGCTGTGTCTTTGCGATCATGCGTTGCGGGCTGCATGGCTTCAAGAGGTTGTCCCCCTGACTCCAGAAGGTCTAGAACGCTCTCCCCATCTGTCGGATTTGGCCGGTCACATTGCTGAAAGTGTGACCGGCTACTTCTTGCGATCAATTATCAATCTTGACGTCGCGCATTTTCCTGAACGCGGCGCGGAACCGGAGGTCGACTTCGTGTTGACCGTGGGGGAACAGCGTATTCCGGTCGAGGTCAAGTATCGTCGCAGGATTGACTACCGGGATACTCAGGGCTTACGGGCGTTCATTGAAAAAGCTCATTACAACGCTCCATTTGGAATTCTGGTCACATTGATGGACGAGCCGGGGTCGGACGATCCCCGCATCGTCTCGCTTCCACTATCCACGCTCCTGCTCATGCGTTAAGCCGCGTCAACCGGCCTTCAACTCTTGCGGCGGAGCTTTCGATGCCATTACCTCGCAGCCGGAACCACCAAGAAGGTTGACCGATATCTTGACTCATTTTTGGCGACACCTCCTGAAATGGCGTAATAACGAGCCTCGGTATATCCTATTTCTGTCATCCATTACGCTGTTTTCCCATCCACGGCGTCAGATGAGTTTATTCGGTCTCAGTCATCTAGCCAGATGATTTCTTTGGGCTAACAAGGTATCCTTCGGCGCGGTTGTCGTGCCCGTCGGAAAAGGATGATCTGCATGGCCAAGAAAGCCAAGTCCGCGGCTCGATCCAAACAACCCACCCAGCCGGCGCCCTACAGCCACCCCGAGGCCACAAGCCTCATGCGGCCGGAGGTGGGGACGCAGGCGCAGTTCAAGAAGAAGAAACCGCCGACGACCTACCGGTACGATTCGTCGCTCTCGCCCGCGTTGGATTGGGACGGGCAGAACCCGGCCCGGGAGCAGGGCGAAGCCCTTATCCGGCAGATCCTTGAGGCTCAGACGCTCGAAGAAGCCAAAGCCGCCGCGTCAAAACTCAAAAGCCTCAGCAAGCCGTTTTTGAATTGGGCGGGCAAGGCCGAGCGGCTGTC
>JANDJG010000094.1 GCA_024331085.1 Nitrospira sp.
TTGGAAGCCTATCGATTCGATCGCGCCGCCTCGGTTCTGTATCAGTTCATCTGGCACGAGTACTGTGATTGGTACGTGGAGCTCATCAAACCGACGTTGCAAGATGCCTCCCATCCCGACGGCCCGGCGACGCGACAAACTCTGGCCGACACGCTTGAAACCACCATGCGGCTGCTGCATCCCTTCATGCCGTTCATCACGGAGGAAATTTGGCAAACGATTCCCCACGAAGGAGACAGTATCGTCGTGCAATCCTACCCGACGGCGGATGTCACGAAAATCGCGCCGGCCGTCGAGCGGGAGTTCGCTCTTCTTGAACAGACGATCGGATTGGTTCGTACCGGTCGCGTCCTGCTGAATCACCCGCCGGGGCAACCGGTTTCCTTTTTCGTCGCCCACGTCGATCAGGATCTGCACCATCGACTTCGCGGCCTGCATCATCATTTGGCTCATATGAGTCGCGGGTCGGTCGCCGTGATACCTTCGAACGAATGGCCGGCTGGAAAACTGTTGCGTCTGGTGGCGGAAGGTCTGTCCGTGGGCCTCGTGGTCTCGAACGACGTCGATCTCGGGAAAGCGCTGGATCGCTTGACCGACCAAATCGCCGAGGCGGACAAGGAGGCCTCGCGGCTTGACGCCAAACTGGCCAATCCGGATTTTTCAAGCAAGGCTCCTCCCGAAGTCATTACGGAACATCGGGAGCGGCTTCAGACCTTGACGCGCGACCGTGCTCTCCTCGTCAGCAGCCACGAACAGTTGCAGGCCATGTTGGGGAGCTGATCGATGACAAGACTCCCTGCCGTGGAAATTCGGCGCGCCGTTCGGATCGGGTTGGAAGAAGATCTCGGCCGGGGCGACGTGACGACGCGCGCGCTGTTCCCCCAAGCGGTTCCCGCCCGGGCCGTCATCATTGCGCAAGAGCCACTTGTTGTGGCCGGGCTGTCCGCCGCCGTTCAAACCTTCCTTGCCGTCGATCCTTCGCTTGCAGTCACGGTGGAGCGCCGGGACGGTGAGCCGGCCAAGAAGGGGGAAACCGTTCTGCGCGTAACCGGTGACGGACGGTCTATTCTCCAAGCTGAACGGGTGGCTTTGAATTTTCTCCAACACCTGTCCGGGATCGCGACCTTGACGAGAAAATTCCGTCTGGCCGTTCGAGGCTATCCGGTGCGGATTATGGATACGAGGAAAACGCTCCCGGGGTGGCGGGCGCTGCAAAAATGGGCCGTTCGACTGGGAGGCGGCGTCAACCACCGGATGTCGCTTCAGGACGGCATCTTGATCAAAGACAATCATCTCGCCCTCCTGCATCCTGGCCGGGAGGCCGTCCGAGCCGCCTGTCGCTTGGCTGCCGCCGCCGAACCGTCGGCAAAACCGATCATCGTCGAGGCGGAATCCCTTCCTCAGGTCCGACAGGCCCTTGCCGGAAAGACCGATATCATCCTGTTGGACAATATGTCGCCCTCCCTTGTCCGTCGAGCGGTGCGTCTCATCAATGGACGGGCGATCGTGGAAGTGTCGGGCGGCGTCACCCTCAAAAACGTCCGCGCCATGGCCGCAGCGGGAGCGGATCGTATCTCCATCGGCGCCTTGACCCACTCCGCTCCGGCGGCGCCGTTCAGTCTGATTCTGAAGCCGTTCCGGAATCGTCGTTCTTCGTAAACCATGACGCCCTCTGCACCGCTGACGCTCGACGACATTCGCAGCACCTTGGCAACCGTTCAGTTCGGGCAACGGCTCTACGTGCATCACGAAGTGCCGTCGACGAACTCCGAAGCAATGGCCCTTGCCCAAGCCGGCGCAGAGCATGGCACCGTCGTGGTGGCGGAGAGTCAATCGGCCGGCAGAGGCCGCCTGAGCCGTCAATGGCACTCCCCGCCCGGCGCAAATCTCTATTGCTCGGTGATTGTCAAAGACGAGGGGCGAACCGTCGGGGACGCGGAATGGCTGTCTTGGATGCCGCTCGTGAGTGCATTGGCGGCGGCGGAAGCCGTGCAAGTCACCGCTTCAATTCCCTTGTCTGTAAAGTGGCCGAATGATCTTCTGTACCAAGACCGGAAAGTCGGCGGGATTCTTTGCGAAAGTCTCCGCACACCGATTCAGGGTTCCGTCGTCGTCATTGGGATCGGCATCAATGTCAACTTGCCGCAGGAGTCATTCCCCAAGGACCTTCAACAGACGGCGACTTCGTTATTCGAAATCGCCCGCCGGACCATCGATCGAAACCGGCTCCTCGCTCGGCTTTTGTACGAGCTTGAGCATGGAATCCATGAATTGACGACGCATGGACCGAGTCGCCTGCGACAGGCCTATTTGAATCGCAGTTGCACGATCGGCAAACAGGTTCGCGTGATTTTGGGGACGGAGCAAGAAATCATCGGAACGGCCGAGTCCATTTCATCTGACGGCGCGTTGCAAGTCCGTCCCCATTTCACAGCACTGACGGAATCACCACCTAAATTGATCGACATCCACGCCGCGGACGTCATTCACCTCTGCGAGTAAAACCCCGCATCGACTTGCAGAGGAATGACGATGGCTTCCCTTTCCCCCGCTTTTCCGCACGTTGCCGGAACAATCGAGGGGCCTTCGCCGTCAACCTTGTCGAGCCTGCGAAGGCCGTCCCACCCATCGGCTCAGCAGACGAGCTGTGAAAAAACGAAATGCCGATCCAGGTCGCACCAGATCACGATATTGCCTGATTCCCGCCATCACGTCCGTGACCGTTTCGCAGAGCCGCTGCCCTTGTCTTGAGAAGACCCCTGTCCTGACACGCGGACAGTCGTACAGGAGACGGGCCAGAATGCGGCCGACACGGAGGTCTGGGAGAATGGCTTGGGCAACGAGGCGACGGTAGGCATCTTCGACGGTTTCCTCCTGCAAATGTTCGCCGATCAGGGATTCGGCCGCCAGAAGACCGCTTCTTACGGCATACGAGATTCCTTCCCCCGTGATGGGATCGGCGAACCCCGCGGCATCCCCGACCAGGAGGACGCGATTTTTGGCGAAGGGCCCTTTTCGCGGACGAACGGGAATGACAAAACCGTGCCGCTCGACCGACAAAGGAGAGGTGCAGCCAAGCAGGTCCACGTAGCGAGTGATCACAGAATGAAGCCCGTGCCGCCGCCTGTCCATCGATAGGATTCCGATCGACAGATGCCGCCGTTTGGGAAAGACCCACCCATATCCTCGTGAGAGAACGTCGAAGTCGAACCGCGCCGTGCCTTCAAAGCGGCGCAACCGGTCGAACGGTACGGTCACTTCGTACTCCAGCGCCGGAATGAGAACACGGCCGTCCTCCCACTTCATGGATCGCGCGACCGGACTCAGCGCCCCATCGGCGGCGACGACGAACCCGGCTCGCATCGGGCCCTTTGCGGTCAGGACCGTCACGGAATCGTCATGCGGTGACAGGCTCTCGACGACGCACGACTCGTAGAGAGCCGCTCCTGCCGCTTGAGCGGCAGAGAGGAGGGCCCGGTCAAACTCCGACCTCATGACCATAGAGACGACCGGAATGGTTCGTTGCGTGACAAAAGACAGACCGGAGGATACGAAATCGAGCCTGGCTCGGTAGCACTCTTGCTCCACGACGTGGTGAACATCGATCGGCAACGATCGCATCGTCCGACCGACCAATCCGCCGCCGCAGACCTTATATCGAGGCAGCGAGGCTTTTTCCAAAACGGCGACGGTCATCCCCGCTTGAGCCAACTTCCAGGCGGCGCAGGCGCCAGCCGGACCGCCGCCGACTACGATGACATCATAAAGAGGATCCATCGTCTTATGTAGATTCCTCACCTTTCCTGGCGGAGACTTCTCACCGGAATAGATTCCGTTTGAGATGGCATCGACATCATCATGATGGGTTTTATACAAGCAGACCCGTCGTTTAATTCAAGATACTTCAGGCAAACAAAAGGCCGGTCCTCTTGGAACAAGAGGACCGGCCTTTATAAAAGTGCCAAAACCTCAGTAGGAAACCTAGCCCTTACTGTTCCCTCACAAATTTCCGCCTCCAGATTCCCGCTCCCGCTAACCCCGCACCGAGTAAAAACAAAGAAGATGGTTCTGGTACACCGGCGCTTGGCGCTCCCCAAATCGAGACATGGGAATTCGATCCAGGACCGGGCCAGAACCCACTCATATTCAGCGTCTCAGTCTTTTATCAGTCCTGCTTGGGCTTTCGTAATCCATACCGATCTAATAACTGGTAGAGCGTCGGCCGACTGATGCCAAGTTCTGCCGCGGCGCGAGATATATTGCCATTGGCCTTTTCCATGGCAAGGCGGACCAGGTCTCTTTCTTGGCTTTCGCGGAGCCCTCTGAGAGTCAAGGTGCTCTCTTTGGTTTTGTCTTCCTGCCCCAAATCGAGGTGGGACGGCGTGATGTATCGCCCCTCCGCCATGATGACTGCACGTTTGATTCGATTCTCAAGCTCGCGCACATTCCCGGGCCACTGGTGCGAGAGCAACGCCTCCATCGCTTGGGTCGTGAAGCCAACGAGCGGTTTGCCCTGCTCATCGGCGATACGTCGTAAGAACGCCTGAGCAAGCAGTGGAATATCCCCGGCTCTGGCACTGAGCGACGGTATGGAAATGGTGACCACGCAAAGCCGATAATACAGATCTTCCCGAAACCGCCCGTCCTCGAGCGCCTGACGAAGATCGACATGGGTGGCCGCGATGATCCTGGCATCGATTGGGATGAGCTCTTTCCCCCCCAATCGTTGAATCTGGCGCTCCTGAAGAAAACGCAACAGCTTGACTTGGAGCGGGAGAGGAATGTCTCCGATTTCATCGAGAAAGAGTGTTCCTCCTTGGGCATGCTCGAACCGTCCTTTTCGCTGCTGAACGGCCCCCGTAAAGGCCCCTTTTTCATGACCGAATAATTCGCTTTCCAGTAGTGTGTCCGGAATCGCCCCGCAATTGATAGCGACAAACGGTTTCTCGAACCTGGCGCTCCGGCGATGGATCGCTCGGGCGACCAATTCCTTTCCTGTCCCGCTCTCCCCCGTAATCAGAACCGGGGCATCAGACGGCGCGACACGTTTGATGGTTTGAATCAGCTCCTGCATGAAGGAGCTGCGTCCGATTAAACCTTCGAACTCGTCGTCTTCCGCTGCCTCCTGCAACGCGCGGTTCTCTTGCTCCAGATCCGCAAGATACGAGGCTCGCTGCAATACGACCTTCAAGATCTCAAGCTGAACCGGCTTTTCGATAAAATCGTAGGCGCCGTTTTGAACCGCTTCGATCGCCCGAGCCCGATCGCTGTTTCCGGTGATCACGATGATCTTCACGGCAGGATTCATTTGCAAGGCGGCGCGGAGAATCGCCATTCCCTCCGAGGCTCCGTCCACGTCGGGAGGTAATCCCAGATCAAGCAGCACCAGCTTCGGTCTTGCCTGTCGAAGATGTGCCAGCGCCGTCGGTCGATCCGCAGCCTCCAGCACCGCATAATCCACCGCCAGGGCCCACCTCATTTGGTCGCGGATCGTTTCATCGTCGTCGACTAACAGCAGAACGGGTTGATTGATTATCGACATGGAATCCTATCCTCACTCCGTCGGCCACGCTCGTGCACGCCGCTGCTTATCAGGCCTCCACGCCAACTATGATAACCAATCTCTTCAATTGTGAGCGAAGAATCAACAAATCTTGCCAAATCGCCTTTTGCGATCCCACGCCTGAAAAGGCGAAGACGTGACCATTCACGTTTAGATCCCTACCACTGACGTCACCCTGTTTAATGAACCCTCTCTTGCGTAGGCGGACGCCTACACACACCTACGGTTTCTGTCCGGACTTGCTCCTACCTAGGAATAGCTTCTCCAACTGATGGCCAGTTTGCGCGAGGATCAGACCGATTGTTCACCGATTCATGCTGTCATTTGTTTACACTCTGACGCACAAGTCATGGTCCATTCCTTGCCGGAGTTTTCTTTGTAGGAATATGAAGGAAGAAGCCTCTTCTTTTTCAAGCA
The DNA here is from genome assembly GCA_024331085.1 of Nitrospira sp. Classification (GTDB taxonomy): domain Bacteria; phylum Nitrospirota; class Nitrospiria; order Nitrospirales; family Nitrospiraceae; genus Nitrospira_D. The sequence continues at coordinate 5,981 of JANDJG010000094.1, forward strand.
GACATCACCGATACCAGACCGACATGTATTTTTTAAAAAATCTTTCAGGGGAGAAAACCATGCTATCACACACCAAGACGGGACCCGGGCTCCTCGTCACGATCATGGGCCCTCTCGCGATCTCGATCATCTGCGGGCTGACATCAACCGCACAGGGTGAGATCGTGCTTTCTGATAGCTTTGAATATGAAGCAAGTCGAAATACCACCAACGTGGAGGTGACGTTCCAGGCTCACGGGTGGAGTGGGGTGAAGGCAAATAATTCCCATTATGGGCGCGGATCGGGCTATATCTATACCCGCTTCGATGGGACACGAAACTCCCGCGTCCTGGTACTCGAATCCTTGTCCAGCATGTCGCCACCACCGCCTCCAGGATTTCCCTACAGGCAAACGGATTATTGGATTGGTTATGGCTCAGAGAGTGATCCGCTTGAGACCATTCCCGCGAATGTTTGGTTTCAGTTTTGGATGTATGCGACGCCAACAAGCGAGTTTCATTCAGGGAAATTTATTTACCCCTGTCGCGGCCCGTATCCCTGCACGACCGAAAATTTTGTCTGGCTCCTGACTTTTCAAACCGGCTGCGGGACAGAGGGCCATTATCGGCAAGGAGGGGTCGGGGAATGGTTTTTCCTGCTACGCGCTCCGCTCGCCAGCTATTCAGCAGTTCCTGAATGGGACCGAGATAAACTATACCAGAACCAAGGCTGTATCCCTTTTGTCCGTGGACAGTGGTATCAAATCCGCATCCACATCGACGTGTCCAATCCCGAAGGCGTCTATGAATTATGGGCGAGACAGAATAGCAACCAAGCCTGGACGAAACACACGGAATGGATTGGGGGTGTGACGCCTCAGTTCACTTGGACGCTCCCTGTGGAGCAACGTGTGGGGAATCGGCAGGTTAAGATGCCGACCACAGTCAATGCCGTGGACTCGACCTTCTATCTCGACGATTTCATCATGGCGACCTCGCTCGCAGACCTTGAAAACCACAGCAGTGGCAGCAGTGATGACACGACCCCGCCTGCCCCGCCTCAGAACTCTCGCATCGCTCAGTAACGACCGGTTGGGAGCCGGTGAACCCAGCCCATCTTCCCCCAAGAGATGGGCTGGAATTTTAGCTTTTCACATTTTAGTTTCTCACAATAAGCACTCCGCGTTCTTCTCACAGCCAGTTCATCCTAGAGCCGAACGATGGTCCAGCAGTTCTGAGGGCTTGGAGTGTTTCCCCTCTCCAAGCGGCAATTCAATCCATACCCGTGTGCCTTCTCCTTCTTGACTTTCTAATCGAATGCTCCCTCCATGAGCCTCGACGATCTTTTTACATTGATAGAGGCCGATCCCCAAGCCCCCTGGCCGGCTCGACTGAGAGGGACGGAAGAGGTGATCCAACATCGACGCCGGTATTCCTCTCCCCGTGTCGCGAACAGCGATGAGCACGGAGTTCTCTGTCTGAGTCAGAGAAATCTCTATTTCACCCTGGCCATCGATCGCCTGCTTGGCATTTAACACCACATTGGTCAACACTTGCTGAAGCTGGTCCCGTACTCCGCTGAGAAGGACATCGCGATGGCCCGTCACATGCACAACGATCCGATCATCCGATCGCAACGGCGCCACAGCCTCATCAATGAGAGCAGATAGGGACAACCGCTCTTCCTGTTCCCTGGCAGAACGCGGCACAGCCTGACGGGAGAGTTTGCTGATGAGATCGGTCATCTTCCTAGCGGTATCCTGCACTGCTTTCAACGCAGCGGCTTGAAAAGCCGGATTCTTCCCATGATGCTCGGCGTTCTGAGCAATGAGGGACAACCGCGCCGCAAGATTTTTGATATCGTGCAGACAGAAGACGGAAAATCGATGCAGCGCTTCCAGCTCCGCCATGGCCTGCCGCTCTTCCATCAACTCGGCATGAGCAAACAACACCCCGACATGGTGACAAATCCCTCGCAAAAGATCGTGGTCATCAACACCATAGGGCTCACCATGTGGCTGCTTGCCGAGGACCACAAACGCAATCAGTCGGCCTCGCGCATAGATCGGGGCACCGAGTTCGGCTCCAAGTCTCACAGCCGGATCAAAGGGATCAGGACTTTCTTTCTCTTGCCTATTTAACCCAACCGGTTCATCCTGCTGCATCAACCGCTGAACGAGCCAATGGGTCGCCTCGATCGCTGGCATTGTTGAATCAGCCGGTCTCACCTGACAATACCGTTGATCCGCTTCTCGCAAGACCCAAACGGCAATGGAGGTCGTTGCAAAGGTCTTCACCAGTAGATCATACAAACAATCCAAAATGGCTTCCCTGGTTGCTGCCAACTGAAATGATTCGGTCACTCGCAGCCATTCAGTACGATAATCATATTTTGAACGAGAAAAGTTTCTGGCCAAGAACCGTTTGATTTCGCTCCTGGTCGTTTTGGACGTGGCCAGCGCGACCAGAGCCGCCAGAGCCCCCAGCACCACCACCACGCTGAGCTCATACCCCAGGGGCTGGTCTATGCGACGAAGCCAGGCGCCAATGGCTCCCACGAGAAGCAGATAGAGACCAACGGCAATAAAGGTCACCGACCCAACCAGAGCCTGCTGAGACGCCTGCGTATTGAAAAGCAATTCTTTAAACCGGCTCCTGGCGATGCCGAGCGTCACCAACCCCGAAGACATCAGCGAAACGACGCCGAAGACCGCGAGATGCTCTTCGCGCCACATCGAGATCAACAACGTTTCGCTGGCATGATAAATTTCATATCCCCCCAATCCGCCCAAGCCAATCAAAATCAATTTCAATCGATAGCGGGTCAGCTCCCGGCACAATCGAAAGACCTCTTCCAACTGAGCCAATACTATCGCCATGGTCACCACCATAAAGGCGTAGGGCAGCCGCCCCCATGTCCCCAATGCCGGTGACGGCGCAGCATCACGTTGTGATTCAGTATTAACAAGAACAAACTCCGTCAGAGAGATCCCGGCCAACCCGAAACCCAGCAGAATCGTCAGATGTACACGGCGAGGCAGTGCGAAGAAGGACTGATCCCGCGTCGCGGATGCAAATTGAAGAGCAGTCAACAGCAACGCTCCCGGGATCCCTAACTCGAACGCCAAGGCTAGGCGATACCAAAACACAACGCGAGCCTCGTCCACCCCTCCAAGACCATGAGCAAGATGGACCAGGCTCATTAGAACAAACACCAGCGCAAGACTTGGGTAAAACCAGGCTTCTTGCCTTTTGACCGTAAGCCACCAAGCCAGGCCAAGAGCATAGAGGGTCGCAGCCATCGTTATCATCCCAAAAGGCACACGTAAGAATTCGGTCATGTTTACTTCTGCAACTTAGTCTCACAACCGAAACAACAAGAGGGATTTCCTAAAAAACAAAGCCCGTGTAGGAAAGAGCCTACTGTGGATACCGTTTTGTGTCATCATGACAATCTCTTCGTACCAACGCTTATCATCTGTATGTACAGGTTCGGGTTCTACCCCGTTTCCACGGACAGGTGAGTTAAGAGTTTGTCCCCCTGTTGCCGCATCTCCAGTCTCCGCCGCTGCCGGGGATTGTGCCAGCGCTCGATGTAGTCAAAGATATCCGCTCTCGCC
>JANDJG010000016.1 GCA_024331085.1 Nitrospira sp.
CGCAGCAACGACTCAAAGGTTTCCACCATGGCGAACGCCGCCGTCCGCTCCAGCGCCTCGACCGTCTGCATGACTTGCGGGACCGTCGGGACAAAGCTCAAATATATTCCACCGGACCGAAGAACCCTGGCCGCATGAGGAACCACTTGCCACGGTTCGGGAAGATCCAGCACCACACGATCAAATGGAACCCCATCCTCCGGCAGCTCGATTGATTCGTAGGCGCTCTTGCGCAAAGCCACCAGGTTATGAACGGGCCCCAGATGACGATCGATGTTCAGAAGCGCGGTGCGGGCGAAATCTTCGCGCACGTCGTATGTCACAACCAGCCCCTTCGGCCCCACGGCGCGCAAAAGCGCCATGGTGAGTGCTCCCGAACCGGTTCCCGCTTCAAAGACCCGAGCCCCCGGATAGACGTCCGCCCACATGGGAATAAGCGCGAGGTCCTTGGGATACAACACTTGCGCGCCGCGGGGCATTTTGAGCACGTAATCCCTGAAGGTAGGCTTAAGCGCCAACATCTTCTTCCCGCCGGACAGCACAACGACGATGCCGTCCTGTTTCCCGATGATCTCGTCATGAGCGATGGTCTGGCCGCTGAAGTGGTACGTGTGCCCCGCCTTGAGCGTCAGCGCATATTGACGCCCCTTGTGATCGACGAGATGGATGCGTTCGCCGTCGGAAAACAACGACATGGCGGGCATTCTAGGTGGTTCATTCCGGGGATTGCAACCAAGCGCCTTCCTTGACAGGGTGTCGGGGGGGCCGTAAGATCAAAATCACCTTTTCCGACTGATAGTTAGGAGATGATCTTTCGCGCATGAAGGCCCGCATGTCCCGTCATTCCCTCAGACGATGGTTGCCCCCGTCACAAGACACGGTGCCGGCCGTTGGCCGACTTACCTTGTGCATGGTGTGCATGGCGGTTCTGTTTCTCAGTTCGCCCGAGTCTCACGCCGGTGACGTCCTCGTCGCGACCTACGAGGGAGTAATCAACCCCGTCGCAGCCGAATACATCCATGACGCGCTTGCCGCGGCCGAATCGACATCGGCCCAAGCCGTCATTCTGAGGCTGGATACGCCGGGGGGATTGGACACGTCCATGCGCCTGATCGTGAAGGACATCACCGGTTCCCCGATTCCGGTCATCGTCTTTGTCGCCCCGTCCGGGGGACGGGCCGCGTCGGCCGGCGTGTTCATCACCATGGCAGCCCACGTCGCCGCCATGGCGCCCGGCACGAACATCGGAGCGGCGCATCCGGTCGCAATGGGCGGCGGCGAAATGGACAAGACGATGAGAGAAAAGGTCGAGAACGACGCCGTCGCATACATCAAAAGTATCGCCGAACAGCGGGGACGAAACGCCTCGTGGGCCGAGGACGCGGTTCGCAAAAGCGTGTCGGCCACGGAACAGGAGGCCCTGAAACTGAAGATCATCGATCTGATTGCGGAGGATATTCCCGCCCTGCTGAAACAGCTCCATGGACGGAAGGTCGTGATGGCCGGCGGGCCGATCACGCTCGCGACCGAAGGCACGTTCTTACGGGAATTTCCGATGGGGCTCCGGCTCGAGCTGCTGAAAGCGCTGAGCGATCCCAACATCGCCTATCTGCTCATGACCATCGGCACCATCGGCATCCTCGCCGAGCTGTACAATCCCGGAGCGATTCTTCCGGGGATCGTCGGAGCGATCAGCCTCATTTTGGCTTTTTATTCGCTGCAGTCGCTGCCGGTCAATTACGCGGGGGTGTTGCTGTTCATCCTCGGCATCGTGTTCTTCATTCTCGAGGCCACCGTCACAAGCTACGGGCTGCTGGCCATCGGCGGGGTGATTTCCATGGTCCTGGGCTCGCTGATGCTGATCAAATCGGACGCGGAATTCTTTCGAATTTCCTGGTCCGTCATGATTCCCGTCATCACCGCAACCGCCGCGGTCTCGCTTTTGATCGTCGGGATGGGCGTCCGCGCTCTGCGCCGATCTCCGCAAACGGGAACCGAAGGAATGATCGGCGCCGTCGGGGTCGCGAAAACGGCGTTACGCCCCGACGGAAAACTGATGATTCATGGAGAACTCTGGGACGCCGTCAGCGACAGCCCTCTCGAAGAGGGCGCGACCGCCAAGGTCCTCCGCATCGAAGGGCTGACCCTCTACGTCACGCCCGTTTTTCAAAAGAAAGAGGCATAACCATGTTCAGCCCAGTTGGTTTCATATTGGTGATCATCGCCCTGATCGCGATCGGCAAACTGACGTTCAACGTTCTTCCCGAATATGAGCGCGCCGTCATCTTTCGCCTCGGCCGCTTGTCGCGCGGCGTCATCGGAGGCAACGGGCCGGGGCTCGTCGTCATCGTTCCGTTCATCGATCGGTTGACGCGGGTGAGTCTCCGCACGATCACGATGGACGTCCCTCCCCAGGACATCATCACGAAGGACAACGTCACCGTGAAGGTCAACGCCGTCATTTATTTCCGCGTCGTCGATCCGGAACGGGCGATCGTGCAAGTCGAGGATTATCTCTACGCCACGTCCATGATGGCGCAAACGACTCTTCGCAGCGTCCTTGGCCAAAGCCAGCTCGACGATCTCTTGGCAAAGCGGGAGCAAATCAACTCGGACCTTCAACGGATCATCGACCAGCAAACGGAGCCATGGGGGGTCAAAGTGACGGCGGTCGAGGTCAAGAACGTGGACCTTCCGCAGGAAATGCAACGCGCCATCGCGCGCCAAGCCGAAGCGGAGCGGGAACGGCGCGCCAAGATCATCCATGCCGACGGCGAATTTGAGGCCTCGCAGCGATTGGCCGACGCCGCCGACGTGATCAGTCGAAATCCGGCCGCGCTGCAACTGCGCTATCTCCAAACTTTGGTGGAGATCGCGGCGGAGAAGAATTCCACAACGATCTTTCCCATACCGGTTGATACGCTCGCCCCCTTCATCAAGGGCTTGTCCACGACCGAGAAAAAATAGCGACCGAGCCCTTCGCAAACTGTTGGCGATCTGACATAGGTGCGGCACGTCCGCCACAGCCGTCTCTTCATTTCCTCATTAAACCTCTCTAATAGTCGTGGAATTCCGAGACGATGCCGGAGCGTCGTTCTCATCTTCCGATCCAGCATCCCTTTTGCTGCGTCTGGGAGAGCACAAGCCGGCGATCCCTGAATCTTTCTGATCGTCTTCGGCATCTAAATAATCAAGAATGGGAAAGAGCGACACACCATGCGCGACCACCACAGGAAAAGAGGTGCTGTGATGCAGAGCAAGGAATTTCGCATGATGGAAAGCAGCGGCAACACCGAGACAGTCGAGGTGGAACCGGATACCGACAGCCGGCAAGCCAGCGGCTTGTTGGAGGCGATCGGTCGAGAAGGGGGGGAGTTGCTTCCTCGCGATGAAGAAGAATCTCCGACGGCCTCCGAAGACAGTCGCGGCACCGGAGCATTTTTCATGGAGTCCCTGTATTTCCGCTCCTTCGGCGAGCGTCCGTTGTTGACTCGAGACGAAGAAGTGGCGATCGCGAAACGGATCGATGAAGGCACGAGGCGAATTCGGCGGACGTTGCACCAAGCCGTCAAGTCGCTAGACGGAGCCAAGCAGGTACCGACGCTGCAGGAGTCTCTCAAGACACTGCAGTTGGTCAAGCGGCTGAGCGGATTGTCCGCGACGGCGCTTGACGCCGCAGAGCAGGCCCTTGCGTCCGTGCTGAAAGCGCCGAGCCGTGAGGCGCGGCTGGCGCCGGCGGTCGAAAAGCAGGTGAAGGCCTCGCTTCAAGAAATCAAGTCCGCGAGAGTCATCCTCGAGAAAGGGAAGGACGAACTGGTCCGCTGCAACCTCCGTTTGGTCGTGGACATCGCGAAGCACTATACGGGACGAGGATTGGCGCTGCTCGATCTCGTTCAAGAAGGCAACATCGGCTTAATGAAGGCCGCGGAACGATACCAATACCGAAAAGGGTACAAGTTCAGCACCTACGCGACGTGGTGGATCAGGCAGGGCATCACTCGCGCGCTTGCCGACCAGGCGAGGACGATCCGCGTCCCCGTTCATCAGACCGAAGCTTCCCATCGCATTCTTCGCGTGACCCGCCGGTTGGGGCAACAGTTCGGACGGCCCGCCCGCCTGGAAGAGGTCGCCGACGCGCTGCGCATGAGGCCCGAACGGCTTCAAGAAACCATGCAGGCGTTTCAAGAACCGGCGGCGTTGGACGCGACGGTCGGCGACGGAGACACCCAATTCGGCGAGATGATTCCCGATCAGCTTGCGACGCCTCCCGACGCCCATGTGCATCGAGCCGAGCTGACGAAGCAGTTGGATCGAATCCTGGGCACGCTCACGCCGAGAGAGCAAACGGTGATTCGCCTCCGGTTCGGCATCGGATATGACGAAGCCAGGACCCTGGAGCAAGTCGGTCAAAACCTCTCGGTGACACGGGAACGGATCCGCCAAATCGAGGCCAAGGCGCTCAAAAAACTCAAGACACCGGCCATCCGAGAACTGTTCGCGGCCATCAAATAAATAGGCCGGCGTCCTCCGTGTCTCTAAAGCGGGAGCCTATGCCGGCACGATGTGGATGGTGCTTCCCCCATAGCAACCGGTTATGTCACAATGCGAGTGCCTTCTGACCGTATTCTGCATTCTGTTCTGATGAACACAAGGGATCGCCTCGTAACTTGCTTGCAGTGGGCGACAGTGATTCTTCTCCGTGGACCGTCACACTGGCAGTCAAATTGAAACGTCCTTCGCTTGTCGCAGGGGTACCGAGGTGATTCCATCGTCGAGCGTTTCTCCTCAGAACGCCCGAGATCCAAACGTGGCCGGCCGGTTGCAGAGCGGGACGCTCCTTCTTTTCAAAACACCGATTTCTTACGCCGACGGGTGGATCCTCCAATCACGGCTGCATCAAGACCGCCTTTTGGATGAGAGACCCGATACGGTCATTATTCTGGAACACGACCCCGTCTATACACTGGGGCGAAGCACTCGGCCGAACGATCGACCCAACGACGAGCGGATTTTGCGCGCAACCGGCGCGGACGTGCAAATCGTCAACCGGGGAGGCTCGGTGACGTTTCATGGTCCAGGCCAGGTGGTCGTGTACCCTATTCTCAAGACGACCGCCTATGCGGCCGGACCGAGACGGCTGGTCTGGCTTTTGGAAGAAGTCGTCATTCGTCTTCTCGCCCGTTGGAACATCGAGGGCGACCGTGTGGCTCGGAAGCCCGGCGTCTGGGTTTTTTCTCCATGTCTTGCGAAAATTGCTTCCATCGGCATCCGCATTCAGCAGGGTGTCAGTCTGCACGGCTTCGCGCTGAACGTCGACATGGATCTCTCGCCATTCGAGCTCATTCGACCGTGCGGTCTCGCGGATTGCCGCATGACCACCATGGGCCGCCTGGGGACCACGGGCCTTTCGGTCGCAACGGTCAAACGCGACCTTGCCGAGCTTTTCGGCGAAGTATTCGGCATCGAATGGACTACGACGATACAGATTCCTGATGGTCATACCGGCGCCTCCGGTGAAATTTCATGGTTCGCGGCCTCTCACGCGTAGCGACGAGGAGTTATGCAGGAACTCGATACCCATACGTTCCGATTGGCGGTGGCGCAATTCGACGAGGCGGCGGAGGCCCTGCGCTTGGACCCCAATCTGCGCGAGCGGTTGAAGCTGCCTCAGCGTTCACTGGTGGTCAGCCTTCCGGTCCGCATGGACGACGGACGGGTGGAGGTTTTCACCGGCTATCGAGTCCAACACGATTCTTCGCGAGGCCCCTCCAAAGGAGGCATTCGCTACCATCCGGACGTGAGCCTCGGCGAGGTGGCGGCGTTGGCCATGTGGATGACCTGGAAATGCGCCTTGGTCGGCCTCCCCTATGGAGGAGCCAAAGGCGGCATTCGGGTGGCGCCTAAAACGTTGTCCCGCTCGGAATTGCAGCGGTTGACCAGGCGATACGCGGCGGAAATCTTTCCGCTCATCGGTCCCGACAAGGACGTTCCGGCTCCGGATGTCGGAACGGACGCCCAAGTCATGGCGTGGATCATGGACACCTACAGCCAACAGGTCGGCTACGCCGTCCCAGGCGTCGTGACCGGCAAGCCGCTGTCGCTCGGCGGCAGCCTCGGCCGCGAGGAAGCCACCGGACGCGGAGTCGTGTATGTGGCGATGGAAGCGCTGCGCCATTTTGGGCTATCCATTGACCGCGCGACGGTGGCGATCCAAGGATTCGGAAACGTCGGCTCTCATACCGCGCGCATCCTGCAACAAGAGGGGGCCCGCGTGGTCGCCGTCAGCGACGTCAACGGCGGTTTGTACGATCCCAAGGGACTCGACATCCCGGAACTGCTCCGTCGATATCGCGAAGAAGGGCGGCCCCTCCAGGAAACCAAACTGGGGGAGCCCATTACCAACGACGACCTATTGGAGCTGGACTGTACGATGCTCGTCCCCGCCGCCCTGTCCGAGCAGATCACGGTCAAAAACGCGTCCCGCCTGCGCTGCAAAATTCTCGTCGAGGGGGCCAATGGTCCGACCACGCTGGACGCCGATCGCATTCTGATGGAGAAGGGCGTCTTTCTCGTTCCGGACATTCTGGCCAATTCGGGCGGCGTCATTGTGTCGTACTTCGAGTGGGTGCAGGATCTGCAGCGGTTTTTCTGGAGCGCCGAGGACATCCAGCGGCGGCTTCAAAACCTGATCACCTCGGCCTTTCACCGCACGCTCGAATTGTCTCGGCGGCAAAAGACGTCGATGCGCATGGCGGCGCTCATGAGCGGGATCGATCAGGTCGCGCAGGCGCATCTCCAGCGAGGCCTTTATCCATAGAACGAGGCGAACCGAGCAGGATAACGGCCGGATGCCGATCGGATGCCGGAGGCTCCCATGACGAAACAGCACATTCAGACGGCATGGGACCGGCACCGCCAAGAGGACTGGCCCGTGTTTTCCAGCTCGCATCAAGGTCAATTGATGACCCTGGACACGGTCATCAGCGGCTGTGTGATATATTACCTCGACAGTCCGGACGGGCTTGACGACCAGCGATTGGCCATATTGAAAGACTGTTTGACGGAACTTGACTCGGTGACGGAGGATCTGGACGCCGCCCCTCTCGCCTACTTTATCCGCCTTCGCCGGCTCGGCGAACTGTTGCTGCAGACGGCCGCACAGCCTTAGCGTGAGAATCCATGCCGTTTCGACCTTCGTTCCCGCGTCGTCATGTCTCGCCGAGCCGGTTTCTTGCAGCGGACGCACCTTCTTCTTACAATCAAGACCATGCCGTCGACAGACCGCTCAAGGCCGTTGTTCGCAGGCCCAGACAGATTCGCATACAACAGACTGCGCGTAAATTAAAGGAGAAGAAGATGGGGAATCGTTGTGTAACGAGGGTGGCCGCTTGGCTCGTGGCAGGGATCATGCTCATCTTGGGCCCCTCGGTCTTTGCGGAGCCGTACGAGCTGAGCCAGGACGACGTCATGGAACCCAAAGGCGTTTCGAGTATGACCGTGTCTTTGTTCGGAGTCAGACTCGGCGACTCGGAGGCCAAGGCCGTCGAGTCGCTGATGAGCGGGAAAATCTCCGGCGTCAAGGCCGAGCAAGAGGCCAACTTTATTTTCCTGATCGATCAACGGAAACCGACGGGGCCGATGGCCGGCGTTCGCGTTCAAGACGGAAAAGTCGATCTCATTTTTATCAACAACCGCTTTGCCTACAAAACGAGAGGCATCTTCCGCAACGTTTTGAACAGCGACAGCCCGGATGAGATCCGAAAGGTGTTGGGCGCGGAAGATTACGGAGATGAAAACGTCATGGGAGCCGTTCTGGCCTATGATAAGCAGGGATTTCAAGTCAACTATCTGGGCAAGGATGTGAACGTCGAGTTTGCCCAACCCCGGTAGCCGCTCGCGCAATCGCCATCCCGTTTCATTTTCCGCACGACGAATGACCGTGCGGTTCGGAATGTTTCTCTCCCAATCGATGTTTGGTCTCTGACCGATGCGAGGCGGATCCGAGCCGGATGAGAGAGGGCGCTTTGCGCTCCTTCGGCAAGCATCCATCGACCCCGCCGGCGGGAACGGCGTGCGCACAAAAATCCTCGCGGACCGCGCGAGCAGCGACTATCGAGCAGAACCGGTGAGCCGAATGCCGTAATCGATCAAACTTTCGGCCATCACCCAGCGACGATTGGAGTTCAGAATCACCAAGAGAAGATCGTTGCCATCTTGGGATACTTTGGCGACGAGACAGCGCCCTGCTTTGGAGGTAAATCCGGTCTTGACTCCTTCGACTCCAGGAATGCGCCCCAACAGGCGATTGGTGTTGTGCAAGAGATACGACCGACGTCCGCTGACGGGCATAATGAGATCCCGCTTCTCGCGAACGAGTTCACGAAACACCGGGTGCCGCATGGCGATTTCGCTCAGCTTGGCAAGGTCTTCGGCCGTGGAATAATGATCGGGAGCGTCGAATCCACAGGCGTTGTTGAAATGTGTGTCGTCCAGCCCAAGTTCGGCGGCCTTGTCGTTCATCAGCCGAACGAATTGCGCTTCATCCCCGCCGACATGCTCAACGGCCGCCAAACAGGCGTCGTTGGCCGAGACGATCAGCATGGCTTTGAGCAGATCCTCCAAGCGAAACACTTCGCCCGTTCGCAGTCCAAGGTGGCTCCTGGGCGCGGCGGCGGCGTTCCGGCTGACGGTGGCATATTCCCCCAGATGTCCTTTTTCAAGAATGACAAGCGCCGACATGATTTTGGTCAAACTGGCGGGAGAGAGCCGTTTGCCCGCCTCGTATTCATACAGCACTCGACCGGACTTGAGGTCTTTTAAGAGCACGCTGTGGGCCGGCACCTTTCTCCACGGAAGAGCATGATGAAAAGAGGCGGCTGAATAGACGGTCTCTCTGCTTGGGACGACGTTGTGGGGGATGACGTTTTCGGCGTAAGCCAACGCAGCCGACAAGATCGGCAGAAAGAAGCCGAGCATCGCAATCCGCACCATCCGTCCAAGAGCGGACGCACATCGATGCATCGGCAAGGAGAAAACGGGGCGTGCCCGAATCTTTTTCCTCAAGAGCTGACGCCTCCTTCTCACAACGATAAGGTTTCCTGAACCTTTCGCCCTTTAAGTCCGCTGTCGATCACCTTATGGAAAAACCTCAGTAAATCAGCCAAGTCGATCCAGAATCCACAGTTGATACACCGGGCATGAATCCGTCGATTGAGCAACGTGTAATGTCGCTCGACCGTCATGCATCCGTTACACCTGAAACATTGCATTCTTTGAGACGGGCCTTCAATCACCGAAGTCGGTTCATGATCAGCGCCACGCACCCGGCAAGCAACCCGCCGCCAAGCAGCGTGGTGCCGAAATACACAAAGATGTTCGTTTCACCGGCGCGCTGGGTTCCCTCCCACAAATCGCGGACCCCGCCCTGAACCATCAGCACGGAGAGGGTCAGCAGCGCCCCTATCATGAACCACCAAAGAAACGATCGAAGCGCCATCGTTGTGATTGCTCGCCATAAGGGTGGGCTCGCGGGCAACTGTATCGGAGGGTCTCGATGCTGTCAAGCAGAGACGTGTTTGCACGAAGCGACGTTCCGCCGCCGCTCGATGCCCACACGCTTGACGGTTATGACGGCCTCAAGCCGCGATGGAGAAAAATCGAGACGCTCCCGCTTCCGTTATCCGCGATGGCCAAACCGGGCTCTTCCGTTCCCGTGGTCGTCGCGCGAAATAATGTGACCGCAAACGGCCCGGCTTGCGTTCGATAATTCCGCGGAGGATAGTGGAACGTCCCGTCGCCTTTCCCAAAGAGAATGGACAGATCGCTTGATTGGAGGTTGACGACGGCCACGTCGACCAGATGGTCTCCGTTAAAATCCCGCGCCAATCCGCCATTAGGTCCGGCATTGGCTCCGGAGTCGCGCCCGGGACGAAACGTCGCGTTCCCGTTGCCCAGCAGCGTGGTGATGCTGTCTTTTTCTCCGTTGATCACCAAGAGGTCGCTCCGCCGGTCGTTGTTGAAATCAGCCAGAGTCACTCCCAACGGTCGCTTGCCGGCCGGGTAGTCTTTAGGGTCTCGAAACGACCCGTCGCCATTGCCGAGCCAAATCGAGACTCCTTTCGACATGTGGCCGCCGTTTGTGACGATGAGGTCGAGTTTTCCGTCGCCATCGAGGTCGGACAGTGTGACGGACGTAGGGGTATCTCCATACTCATATTGGGCGCCCGGCGTAAACTCGCCGGTCCCGTCGCCGAGAAACACCTTGACCTTGTCATTGCGCAACGCGACGACTAGATCGAGATGCTGATCGCCGTTCAAGTCATCGCTCGCAAGAGACACGGGTGCGCGATAGACCGGATAACGGGGACCTTCCGTAAACTTGCCGTTTCCGTGACCAAACAGAACTTCAATTTCATCTCCCCCCGAACACGCAAGGGCCACGTCCTCATGGAGGTCGTGATTGAAATCGCCCAAGACAAGCGAGCGCGGTTCCTGGCAAACGTGAAGCTGGATCTGATCCTGAAAGGTTCCGTCGCCGTTCCCCAACAAGATGGACAGCGTGTTACTCGCAATATTGGTGGTCATAAGGTCGGTGTAGGAATCATGGTTGAAATCGGCCGCGACGACGGTCGTGGGATTCTTCCCGACTTTGTAGCTGGCGAAATAGTAAAAAAGGTCGGGAGGATTGTATTGCTCCGTTTTGGGGCAACCGATCGAAGCCCCCAGCCCGAGACCGATTAGGGCGACCACGAAATACCGTTTGACGGACGGCGCCTTCTTACAGTTCATGTTGTTTCCGTCGTTCATGAATTCCGCATCGCCTAAAGCTCGGCCGGCTGATCGGCTCTCAACGAGTTCCGTGCGCTCCCTTGCCTAACAAAGCAGGGGAGGTCATCGCCGAGTATACGAAAGGGGTCATCCCCCTGACAATGTGATGACCTTTGAATTTCAGATCGAGATTACGCTAGAATCAGCTCCCTTTCTTGGAGGAGGAATGCAATGGGTGACACCGTGAAAATCGACATTACCATGTATGGAATCGCAGAGGTGCTGCGTTGGTGCCACGATCGGAACAAGGGACGCATCGGAGGTGTCGACTCGGCGGGATTTCAAAAGATGAAGGCGTTGTTGGCCGAAAAACCCTCATCCGGGGATTACTTCACGCTGGATCAATTTTGGAAGAAAAAGGTCACGTTGGAATTGACCGAAGAAGAAGTGGCGACCATCGATCGCTGTCTCTACGATATTCCAAACTTTGAAAACGAACCGCTGCCCCAAATCCGCCACAAGTTCTGGCCCAAACCCACCACGGCTTCCTGATTAGCGGCGTAGTCCGCCTCGAATTCCGCTCTCGGATCTTACCCCTCATCGTGGAGGCAGTGCCAAATTTTACCCGGCGCGAGAGGTCTGCCGAAGTCCATTGAGTTGGGTTGTGTGTTGAAATCGAACGGGCACAAGCGAGGTCCGCCGAGCCTGCTCGACTTACGGCAGCGATCCTTCTCCCTTCAGATACTTCCGGAAACGATCCATGAGTTCGGCGCCCAACGTGTCTCCTTCCGGTTTCTTGGTCGAAGGGTCGGCAAAGTGGTTGCGAATCTCCTGGAGTCGCTTCTGCGCCTGATCGTTCCCTTGAAGGCGCTTCGTCCGCTGGAGCGCCGTTTCAAACGCGTCAAACGTCAGCTCGCGATACCCGAACGAGCGAATGCGTTTGACCGCTTTCATCATCGCTTGATTTCTAAATAGGGTCAGATGGGCGGAATCAATCTCCGGCAATCCCAACTTCCTTGCCCTCCGCTCCGCCGCCTTTCGAATCCCGCTGCGCACGAAGTCGGGAGACGACTGGAGTCGCTTCCATGCCTCGTCGGTCCATGCGACTCGGTGAAGCGGAGACTCCCACAGGTCGCGCAGGGTCGTTTCATCGATTCGATTCGCCCCTCTCTGCCTGGCCAAATCCTCCGCGTCGCGCTTGAGCATGTCGGAAACGAACTCGACCGCGATGGGAGGCGTCTCGCTCAGTTTCTCATGGAGCATCGCCACGGCTCCATCGGTCCACTCCATCGTCGTCTCTTCGCCTTCCGGCGGGTCTCCGAGTGATTCAACCTTGTCGTACAACTCGACATTGACTTCCAGGTGGCCCCGTTCTTTCGCGATCTCTTCGGTGATTTGTTCGATCATCGGACGCATGAACTCCGGCACGCTCGCCAGTCGTTCACGGGCGGCGGCGGTCCATGGAAGGCGCCCTCCTGCGCTCGCTTCGTCCGCCGATGGACTTCCCGCCCGTTCGCCTGCGCCGCCCATCATTTGGCTTTTGAATCGGTCGAGGATCTCTCCCGTGATCTCGGCGTACCCCAACTCACGCGCTTTTTTTTCGGCTAAGCGGCGGACCATGCCGCGGAGAAAGACCGGCGCCCGCTCCAATCGCTGAAGCGCATCGGTGGTCCAGGACACTTCGGTTGCGGCTTGCTCCCGTAAATTCGACATCGTTTCGCCCAAACCTTCTTTGACGGTTACTTGTTCAAGAGTTCTTTCAACTCTTTTCCAGCTTTGAAAAACGGTACTCGTTTCGCCGGCACGGCCACCGTCTCGCCGGTCTTGGGATTGCGACCTTCTTTCATGCGCCTCGCCCGGAGTCTGAAACTGCCGAATCCTCGGATTTCCGTTTTATCGCCGTTCCTGAGCGAGTCCCTGACACAATCGAAAATCGTGTTGACGACGACTTCGGCTTGCCGCTTCGTCAATGTAGGGACTTGTTCTGAAACCTGTTCGATGATTTGTGCCTTTGTCATGTCCCTCCCTCTTGAATCATTGACGGCTCAATGCGCCGGCCTCAAAACACCATCAAATACTTCAAGCTGACGCCCGGATGAAAGTGAAGTGGCGGAACGAGCCCCGTCATCTTCGATTCCAGCATCTGACGAAGGGAAAATCGCCGACGTGGTTCGACGACTTTGGGCGGCCCCTCAATCCCGACGACGTCCGCAGCCAACTGAATGGCGTCTTCCAGATCACCCAATTCGTCGACAAGCTTGGCGTCCTTCGCTTGGCGACCGGTAAAAATCCTTCCGTCCGCCAAAGCCTGCGCATCGGTCATTTCGATCGCTCGTCCCTCGGCCACCGCTTCAATGAACTGTTTGTGGACGTCGTCCATCACACTTTGCAGCAACCCCCGCTCTTCGTCGCTCATTTTACGAAGCGGCGAGCCGACATCCTTGTATTTGCCGCTCTTGATGACGACCCCCTCGACGCCGATTTTTTGCAATAACCCTTCGATATTGGCCGTTTCCATGATCACGCCGATGCTGCCGGTCAGCGTACCCGGATTGGCGACGATTCGATCGGTCGCCACGGCGATATAATACCCGCCCGACGCCGCGACGCTTCCCATGGAAGCAATGACCGCCTTATTGTTTTTCATCCGGACACGTTTGATCTCATCGTGAATTTCTTGCGAGGGAACCACTCCCCCCCCGGGACTGTCGATGCGCAAGACGATGGCTTTAACGGCCGGATTCTCACTGAACCGTCTCAACTCGCCGACCGTCTCTTGGGAATCAAGGATAATTCCCTCGACCCGAATCAACGCAATCCGATCCCCCCCTGACAAGTCAAGATCGGGAAACAAGATGTTGATAACGATCATGAACCCAAGACCGGCCGCGAGCGCCAACAACAGGGTGCGCAACGGCCGGCGCCTTCGAGGACGATCGCTTTGCCCGGTCTCTTCTTCCATACACGCCATCCATGAGCAACGGAACGATCCGCCGCTCGCCAGACCTCCAACGGCTCACCTCAGTCGCCGGTCTGGGACGATCTCCTGTTTTGCTTGGCCGCTCGCCCGAGACTTTGGTCCGGCGCACCTTGCGCCGAGTGATACTCATCGACCTCTTTGCGCTCGGAATCGAGCTGATAATCCCGAAGGCTCAAGGCGATTTTTCGCTCGTCCCGATCGACCTTGATGATCTTGGCCGTCACATTGTCCTGCACTTTAAACTTTTCTTCAAGTTTGGCATGCGGCTCGATTCCCGTCTCGCTGACGTGAATCAGTCCCTCGACCTCGCCGTCCAACTCGACAAAAATCCCGAAATCGGCGATTTTGCTCACCTTGCCGACCACGGAATCCCCCACGTGGTAACGCGACGGAATCGCGTCTTCCCACGGATCACGGGTCAATTGCTTGTACCCCAGCGAGAGCCGCTCTTTTTCCTTGTCGATCCGCAACACAACGGCTTCCACTCGCTGACCCTTCTTAAAGAGTTCCGACGGATGCTTAATGTGTTTGGTCCAGGACATGTCGGAAATGTGAATCAAGCCGTCAATACCCTCATCCAGCCCGACGAAGGCGCCGAAATCGGTCAAGCTTTTGATTTTCCCTTCGATCCTGGTGCCGATGGGATACTTGGTCTCGATCATGTCCCATGGATTAGGGGCCGTCTGTTTCATGCCCAAGGAAATTTTCCTGCTCGCGGGATCGACGTTCAGCACCGCGGCTTCCACTTGATCCCCTACTCCCACCACCTTCGACGGATGTCGGACTTCATGGGTCCAAGACATTTCGGAGACATGCACCAAGCCCTCGACGCCTGGTTCGAGCTCGACAAACGCGCCATAATCGGTCAGGCTCACCACGCGACCTCGCACCCTGGCGCCCACGGGGTATTTGGCGACGACGTTGGTCCAGGG
Organism: Nitrospira sp.; assembly: GCA_024331085.1. GTDB lineage: Bacteria > Nitrospirota > Nitrospiria > Nitrospirales > Nitrospiraceae > Nitrospira_D. The sequence goes on from JANDJG010000016.1 coordinate 14,680, forward strand.
ATCGGCGCTTTTTTGCTTCAATCCCAACGAAATACGACCGGTTTCGCGATCGTACTTCAGCACGGTGACTTCCACCTTGTCACCCACCGTAAACATTTCCGACGGATGTCCGATGCGCCCCCACGACATATCGGTGATGTGAAGCAATCCGTCGATCCCGCCGAGATCGATGAACGACCCGTAATCGGTGATGTTCTTGACCGTCCCTTGGATGAGTTGCCCTTCCTTGAGATTAGCCAGCGTGACCTGCCGCTTTTTATCCCTGGTCTCCTCTAACAGCACGCGGCGGGAAACCACCACATTGCCGCGCCGATGGTTGATCTTGATGATTTTTAATGGGAAGGTCTTGCCGACCAGCGCGTCCAGATCACGAACCGGATGAAGATCGATCTGAGAGCCGGGCAAGAACGCTTTGACGCCGATATCGACCATCATGCCGCCCTTGATCCGGGAGATCACCTTGCCCTCGATGCTCTTCTCTTCTTTGTAGAGCCGTTCGAGTTCCTCCCAGATCTTCATCTTGTCGGCTTTTTCTTTGGATAGGACGAGATTCCCCTCCGCGTCCTCACATTCCTCGATGTACACTTGCAGCTTGTCTCCGACCTTCAGAGCGGAGAGTTCCTCCGGCGAAAACTGGTCGCTGGGAATCATGCCTTCCGATTTATAGCCGATGTCCACGACCACCTTGTCTTTGGTGAGCGCGACCACACGGCCCTCGGTGATCGTCCCTTCTTCCAGATTGCGGAACGTTTCTTCATACAACGCGGCCAATGCGTCTCGATCCAACTTCGCCTCACTGTCTTTGGCTGCCATCCCCATGTGATGTCCTACTCTTCCGACCTCTGTCGGGTGCTGATGGTGAATGCACCGGGCTCACTCAGCGTTGCGAGCCCCGGCGATCGGCGATTCCGACGCATCACTTCCCAGACCGTCCTTCCCAAGAGGAGAAGGAACCTCGCCCAAGGCGGCGATACGTTCGATCACGGTCCGACTGACCTCTTCATAAAACCGTTTACTCTCCACTCCTTTTTCTTTTCTCCCGTCCGTCTCGAATCGAAGAGGGGCTCCGAATCGGACCGTCACCGGCCGTCTTCGTGGCCACCGGGCTCCGGTGGGCAACGCTTCGAACGTTCCCTTCAGATAAGCCGGAACGACCGGGCATCCGGTCTTCGAAACAATGACGCCGATCCCCGCTTTCGGGGGCCTCAGACGACCATCCCGGCTCCGGCCGCCTTCGGGGAAAATGACCACCACTTTCCCTGCCCGAATCAAATCGATCGCCTTGCCGAACGCCTCCCGATCAAGCCGCCCCATCCGCACGGGAATCCAGCCCAACGACCGGAGCACGGCATTCAAGACCGGAACAGGGAACAGGTCGCTGCGTCCGAGATACCACGCTCTGCGCTTCATCCCGCACCCGAGCAGCGGAATGTCGAGATAACTGGCGTGATTCGCGGCCACCAGCAGGCCTCCGCTCGACGGAATCGATCCCTCGACCCGATAGCGGAACCAGACCAGGCCGATCGCCCTGACCAGCACCCACAAAAGGCCGTACACAATAGCGGTCACAGCGCGGCCGACACCGCCGCCATCATCCGCTCCACCACTTGCTCGATACTGAGGTCGGAGGTATCGATCGCCCGGGCATCGGCGGCCGGAACCAGCGGCGCGATCGAGCGGGTGCGGTCTTGCATGTCTCGCCCGGATAAATCCTGATACGTCGTTTCCATCGCTCCCGCGTGACCGGCGGCGACCAGTTCCCGGTGGCGGCGCTCGGCCCGCACCTTCGCATCCGCATCCAGAAAAAACTTGAGCGGGGCGGAAGGAAAGATTCTCGTCCCGATATCGCGTCCCTCCACGACCACGGAACCACGCTCGCCGATTCGGCGTTGAACGGGGAGCAACCACTCTCGGACGGCCGGGATGGCGGATATCGAAGAAGCCGCAGCCGAGACGTCAGGCGTGCGAAGCTCGCCGGTCACGTCACACCCGTCGAGCAACACCCGCATCGTGCCGTCGTGAAATCGGATATCAAGGGACGTCACAGGCAAAAGCTCCTTGACCCGCTCATGGTCCATCGGCGAGATCCCCGCCTTCAGCACTTTCCAGGCGACGGCCCGATAGAGAGCTCCCGTGTCGAGATACAGAAACCCTAACTTGGCCGCCAACAGCTTCGCCACGGTGCTTTTGCCGACTCCGGCCGGCCCGTCGATGGCAATGATCACGCCCGCCTCATCCTTCCGTCCGCGACCGCCCGACAAGCCGCCGTCATCATCGTGCCTCGGCCTCGCGGATCAACAACCGGGCCAACAGGGATTCAAAGTTCGGAAAGGAGGTTTCTACGCACCCGCTCTCGGCGATGGTCGTGTCGGACTCGGCCGTCAATCCCGCGATGGCCAGCGACATGGCGACCCGGTGATCCCCGTGACTCCTCGCCGTGCCGACGGCCTTGAGGCGGCCGTTTTCCCCGTTCGCGCCAAGCCCTTGAACGATCATGCCGTCGGGTTTTTCGATGATCCGCGCCCCCATCGCGCGTAATTCGGCAGCCATGGTGGCGATCCGATCGCTTTCCTTGACGCGGAGCTCCTCCGCTCCGGAAATCACGGTTTCCCCTTCCGCAACCGCCGCCGCCACACAGAGAATAGGAAATTCATCGATGGTCTGCGGAATAAGATCCGCCCCGATGGTCACGCCCGTGAGGGGAGCCGACTTCACACGAAGATCGGCGACCGGCTCTCCTCCCTCTTCCCATCGGCGAAGCACCTGAATATCGGCTCCCATTCTCTCCAGCACCTCGAGCAAACCGGTTCTGGTCCGATTGAACCCGACGTTCGTGATCGTAACGTCGGAACCGGGGACGATCGTCGCTCCCACGATGAAAAACGCGGCGGAGGAGAAATCACCGGGAACGACCATCTGCCGTCCCGCCCATCCCACGCTCGGTCGCCCTTCCAGGATCAACGTGTCGCCCTCGCGCAAGAGGGGCACGCCGAACGATTCAAACATCCGCTCCGTATGATCCCGCGACAGCCGCGGTTCTTGAATGCGCGTCGTTCCTTCGGCAAAGAGACCGGCGAGCAGCAGCGCCGATTTGACCTGGGCGCTGGGGACCGGCGAGACATAGGTCGTCCCGCGCAATTGTTTTCCGGTGATCGCCAGCGGAGCCAACTCGCCTCCCTTGCGTCCCGCGATCACGGCGCCCATTTCGCGCAGGGGTTTGACCACCCGCCCCATGGGCCGACGCCGGATCGATTCGTCTCCCGTCAGGACGGTGAAGAAGTCCTGCCCCGCCAGCAGTCCCGCCAGCAAACGGATACCCGTTCCCGAGTTGCCGCAATCAATCGGCACATGGGGCTCGCTCAATCCCCTCAACCCTTTGCCGTGTACGGTCAGGCATTCCGGCGTCTCGTCGATCCGGATGCCCATCTCGCGAAACGCCCGCATGGTGTTGAGGCAGTCCTCCCCTCGGCAATAAGCCGAGATGGTGCTGACCCCCTCTCCCAGCGACGCAAGAATGATGGCTCGGTGGGTGATGGATTTGTCGCCCGGAACGCTGATCGTTCCCTTGAGAGAGGGGCCCGGCGTGACGGTCAAGGCGGTCTTCATCGTTTACGTTGCAACGGCGACGGGGTCGTTCAGTTTTTCCCGCTCGCGCTTGGCGCGCTCGATCATTCGTTCGATGCCGGCGGCGTCGCCCGCCGCGATCAGGCGTTTGAGCTCGTCCAGCGCCCGCTGGTACGTGTCGATCAACGACACCACATTGTCCCGATTCCATACAAAAATGTCACGCCACATTTCAGGAGAGCTGGCCGCAATTCTCGTGGTATCCCGAAGGCCGCCGCCGGAATGACGGGCCAAATCCAAGGAAGAGAGCCGATGATCGCGCAAATCGGCCAACGCAATCATCAGGGTGAAGGCGGCGGCATGGGGGAGGTGACTGACCGCCCCGAGAATTTGATCGTGCAGGTGAGGGTCCATCGTCAGCAGGATCGATCCGGTTTCCTCCCACAGCCGTTTGATTCGCTCCAAGGCCTGCGGATCGGTCTTCTTCGTGGGCGTCACGATGCACCGCGCCCCCTTGAACAGGTGGGCCGATCCCTCCGCCACCCCCGTTTTTTCCTTTCCGGCGATCGGATGGGCGCCCACGAAATGCACGCCCGGGGGCATGACTGCCTCGGACCGCTCGACCAACGAACCTTTGACGCTCCCCACGTCGCTTACGATCGTTCCCGGCTCCAGACAATGGGCCCATTCCTTGAGATGACGCTCGTAGGTATCGACCGGCGTGGCCAAAATCACCAGATCCGATCCCCGCACACCGTCTTTCGGATCCGACACGTACCGGTCGATCGCTCCCATTTCCACGGCGGTTTTGAGATTTTCCTCGCGACGGCCGATGCCCACGACGTGATCGGCCAGGGCTTTGCCGCGCAGCACCATGCCCAGCGAGCCGCCGATCAATCCCACCCCGACGATTGCCGCTTGCTTGAAATGAACCGCCATGGAGGCTTCTACAGCTCCCTCCCCACGACCTTGGCAATGTTCTCCAGATCGCGCATCAGCGCCTTGAACTTCGAGGGTTTGATCGACTCTTCTCCGTCGCACAAGGCGCGCTCGGGATTGGAATGCACCTCGATGAGCAACCCGTCGGCGCCCGCCGCGATCGCGGCCTTCGACATGGGGGCCACCAAATCCCACTTGCCCGTGGCATGACTGGGGTCCACGATCACCGGCAGATGCGACAATTCTTTCAGCGTGGGAATCGCGGCGATATCGAGGGTGTTGCGATATTGCGTCTCGAACGTGCGGATGCCTCGCTCGCAGAGCATGACGTTTTGGTTGCCCCGGGACATGATGTACTCCGCGGACAAGAGAAATTCCTTAATGGTCGCCGACAGCCCGCGTTTGAGAAGCACCGGTTTGTCATAGGCGCCGACCTCCTTCAGCAGCTCGAAATTCTGCATGTTCCGCGCGCCGATCTGAATGATGTCCGCCTTCTCAAGAAACAGCTCGATGTCTCTCGTATCCAGAATTTCGCTGACGACGGGAAGGCCCGTCTGTTTTCTGGCCTCCACCAAATAATCGAGTCCTTCCCGCCCCAAGCCCTGAAACGAATAGGGAGAGGTCCTGGGCTTATAGGCGCCCCCTCGCAGAATCGAGGCGCCCGCCGCCTTCACTTCATGGGCGATGCCCACCGTCAGCTCCAGCCGCTCCACGGCGCAGGGGCCTGCCATGATCGCGATCTTTTTGCCGCCGATCTTGACTCCGTTGACGTCGATGACCGTCGATTCTTTTTTGAACTCGCGGCTCACGAGCTTCCAAGGAGCCAGAATGGGCAACACGCTTTCGACGCCGGGCAGGGCCGTGAGCGGTTGATTATGCAAAATGCGATCGTCACCGATGACGCCGATGATCGTGCGTTCCTGGCCGGTGGAGATCTGCGATTTCAATCCCAGATCCCGCAGCCGATCGATGATGTGATCCACCTGGCTTTCAGACGCATCAGGCTTCAAGACAATGATCATGATTCCCTCGCGCTTCCATCACGTCTCGCACGCCAAGACCTTTTTCAAGGCCTGAAGGAAAGCGGCGTTCTCGTCGGCCAGACCGATGGTGACGCGGAGCATCGTTCCTTCGATATGTCGCACGATGATCCCTTCACGCAGCAGGGCTTCAAACACCCGCCGCCCGTCCCGGCCGATGTCGAAATACAGAAAATTGGTTTGGCTCGGAATCGGCGTCAATCCGAGCGCCTCAAGTCCTTGGCGCACCTGCGCCATTCCCTCGGCGTTGACGGATCGACTTCGCGCTACATGTTCCTCGTCGCCGAGCGCGGCCGCGGCCGCCCGCTGGGCGAGGCTGTTCGCGTTGAACGGAGGCCGTATCCGATTCAGAATGCCCGCGATTTCAGGCGTCGTAATCCCGTACCCGATTCTCAGCCCGGCCAGCCCGTAAATCTTGGAAAAGGTCCTCAGCACCACGACGTTTCGACCGTCCCTGACATAGGCGATCGTATCGGGAAACCATGGATCGCGAACGTACTCGAAGTACGCCTCATCGAATACGACGACCACGTCGTTCGGCACCGAGGCCATCAGCCGTTCGACTTCCTCCGCCGGCACCATGGTCCCCGTGGGATTGTTGGGATTGCAGACGAACAGCAGCCTGGTTCGCGGCGTCACGGCCTTGGCCATGGCGTCAAGATCGTGGGTCCAGTTCGTCAAGGGCACGACGATGGGATTGCCGTGCGCGGCCGTCACTTCCATCCTGTAGATCACGAAGGTATGGTCGGCCATGACCGCGTCATCGCCGGGAGCCAGAAACGCCCGAGCCAATAATCCAAGCAGCTCGTCGGACCCGTTGCCCAAGATAATCTGCTCGCTCGACACCTTCCACCGTTCGGCGAGGACTTGCCTGAGTCGATGTCCCCCGCCGTCGGGATAGCGATGCAGGTTGTCGGTCGCCCCCGCCAGCGCCGCCAGCGCTTTGGAAGAAGGCCCGATCGGATTTTCATTGGAGGCAAGCTTGATCACTCGGCCAAGCCCGAGTTCACGCTGCAGCTCCTCGATCGGTTTTCCCGGAACGTAGGGGGTCAGGGATTGGATGTCGGGATGAATGTGAAGCGCCATGAGATCAACTGTATATCGGATAGGAGCCGAGAATTTTCATGAATAAGCAGCGTCCTTTGACTTCTTCGACCGCCCTGCTGACCCGATCTTCCGTAATATGTCCTTCGACGTCGACGAAGAAAATGTACTCCCAGGCTTTGCGCTGTGAAGGCCGCGATTCGATTTTCGTCATGTTGATCCCATGAGAGGCGAACGGGCGCAGAAGCTCATAGAGGGCCCCGACCTTGTCTTTGATCGACAACATCAGCGACGTCTTGTCTCGTCCCGTCCGCTCGGACGGCTTCTGAGACAACACCAGAAAACGGGTCATATTGTTGACGTTGTCTTCGATGCGAGCCCGGATCACGTTCAATCCGTACAATTGTCCGGCCAATTCCGATGCGATCGCGGCGGACGACGGCTCATCGATGCAGAGCTCGGCGGCCCGCGCCGTACTGGCCACCTCCACGGCCGGAACGTGCGGCAGATGGGTCTCCAGCCAATTGCGGCATTGGGCGATGGCGTGCGGATGAGAATAAATTTTCTTGACCTCTTCGAGGCGAGTGGATTTCGACAGTAAATGATGGGTGACTTCTTGGAGGATCTCGCCGTAGATCAGTAAGTTCGAGTCAATGAACATGTCCAGCGTGTGGTTGACCACGCCTTCTGTCGTATTCTCGATCGGCACGACGCCGAAATGGGCCCGCCCCCGCTCGACCTCATTGAACACTTCCTTGATGCTGTGCACCGGGACGTACTGGGCCGATGAGCCGAACTTCTGCATGCAGGCCATGTGGGTGAAGGTCGCCCTGGGTCCGAGATAGGCCACCGTTTGAGGCCCCTCCAGAGACAACGACGCCGACATGATCTCCCGATAGACCGACCGAATCGCCTCGGTTGGGAACGGCCCCGTGTTTTGTTTGGTTAATCGTTCGATAATGGCCGTCTCCCGCCCCTGCGTATGGAGATTGGCGTTCGCATCCTTCTCCCTCTTGAGTCGCCCGATCTCGATCACATGCTTGGATCGCTCATTGAGAAGACGGATGATCTCGTCATCGATCCGATCGATTTCATTGCGGTAATCGAGCAAGTCTTTGGGCATGACCACCAAGCCTTGGACTCTGCGTTGCAACGAGTCTTGAGCGGCCTCTTCACACACACCTAACTTATGAGGCAAGGGTAGAATCTTACAGGAACCTTCAAAACCATTGCAAGGACGGCTCTTTGCGCAGGGAGATCCAACGTACGCGGCCACGACGGCAGGAGACACATCGAACTCCCGCTTGGAGAATCTCTATCGGACATCAGGCTAAAGAAGCCGGTTTAACGGACGGTTGAAATACTCGAAGGTCCTTCTGGTGGCTTGGCGGCCTCGACCGGTTCGATCAAGAAAACCGGCCTGAATCAAATAGGGCTCATACACGTCTTCGATGGTCCCCTTGTCTTCTTGGAGCGCCGCAGCCAGGGACTCGACCCCGACCGGTCCGCCGTTGAACTTGTCGATGATCGTCAAGAGAATCTTCCGGTCCATATCGTCAAATCCGGCTTCGTCGATCCCGACCCACGCCAGCCCTTCGCGGGCCACCGATTTGGTGATATGGCCGTCCGCCTTGACCTGCGCATAGTCCCGGATCCGTTTGACGAGCCGATTGGCAATGCGCGGCGTCCCGCGTGCACGGGCGGCGATTTCCGCCGCGCCATCTCGATCGATCCCGATGCCCAAGACCCCGGCCGAGCGGGTCACAATGGCCTCCAACTCGGCCGGGGAGTAAAATTCGAGTCGGTACACAAGGCCGAACCGGTCGCGGAGAGGCGACGTCAACGCTCCCGCCCTCGTCGTCGCTCCCACGAGGGTAAAGCGCGGCAGATCAAGCTTGACCGTCCTCGTTCCCGGCCCCTGACCGATCACCAGATCAAGTTGATAATCCTCCATCGCGGGATAGAGGGCTTCCTCGACGGAGGCCGGCAACCGATGAATCTCATCGATGAAGAGGACATCGTGTTCTTGCAGGTTGGTGAGAATCGCGGCCAGATCTCCCGCGTGGGCCAACACCAAACCCGACGTTGACCGTAACGACGCGCCCATTTCATTGGCGATGATGTGGGCGATCGTGGTCTTCCCCAATCCCGGCGGGCCGTAGAAAATCGCATGATCGAGCGGTTCCCCCCGCCGTTTGGCCGCCTCAATGCAGACGCGCAACGACTCCTTCATCTTGTCTTGCCCGACATATTCGTTCAGCGCCTGAGGACGGAGGGCCTGTTCGATCCCCCGCTCTTCATCCATCGCTCGATCGGTCACGATCCGTTCGGTCATCACTCCCCTACAGAGGCTTATTTTTCTTCCGGAGCCTGTTGATATTTGGGAGGAGGCGGCAACGTTCCTTGCCCCGGTGTGGGGGTAGTGCCGCAATCCGGCGGGCAGAATTTCATTCCCCGGCTTGGGTCTGGAAAACTCTGTTCCATCTTCTGCAACTGGCATTGCGTCAATCGTCCACCGTCTCTGCCGCCGCAACGGCCCGGTACCGAGGAGCTTCCGATTTCCACATACCCCTCCGGGCAAGATCCGCAGACCGCCAGGGGATTCGCTCCCAACGGCACACATTCAACCAGCGTCGGGTCATCCTCTTTGCACACCCCCGGCGCTTGCGTGACGCCGGTGACGGCGTACCCTTGCGGGCAAGTTCCGCAGGTCATCCGAACGGTGGGAGGCGATTCGGGTTCGTCTTGCGCGGCCCCACTCACCGGCCCGGCTCCGACAATCAACGTTGTTCCCAGCCCGATGATGAGCGCGCGCCGAGCAAAGACTGCCGATGGTTGATCGACCACCCCCTCACCCCCTCGCAAGTTCTTTGAGACCCTCGCGAATGAGATTGGTCAACGGCAGAGGGTCTGCCGAAGTCTTCGTGACCCGCCTCAACGCTTCCTTGACGTCGTGCGGACGATAGCCAAGATTCACCAACGCGGACAGAGCATCATCAAAGAAACCGCCGGTCCCCGCCGCCTCCGCCACCGGGGTCTCACCGAAAGCCGATTCGACCTTGCCGACCTTGTCCTTAAGCTCCAGCGCAATGCGGCCCGCGGACTTTTTCCCGATACCGGGGATGGTCGCCAGTTTCTCGACGTCTTCGGTCCTGATCGCGCGGAGGAGATCGACAATCGGCATACTGGACAAAACGTTCAACGCCAATTTGGGACCGATGCCCGTCACTGTCGTCAGCAAGAGAAACGCATCCTTTTCTCGCGGCGAGAGAAAACCGAACAGTTGAATGGCATCCTCCCGCAAGTGGGTATGGATGTTGAGTGCGACCGTTTCGTTGAGATTTGGCAGCGCGTAATAGGTGCTCAGGGGAATATGGACTTCATAGCCGACCCCTTGAACGTCCAGCGTGAGATGGGTCGGCGCCTTGAAGATAAGCTTTCCCGTGAGAAGGGCGATCATCTCGTCTCGTCCCTCGGGGGTGGCGACGAGTCCGTGTCCCGGGCACGCCTACCCGGCCGCGACGGCAACCTTTTCCATTATCTCGTCGGGAATGTCAAAATTGGCGTGGACCCTTTGAACATCGTCATGCTCATCGAGGATTTCCATCAGCTTGAGCATTTGTTCAGCGGGTTTTTCGTCGAGACGGACCGTGCTTTGGGGAATATAGGTGATCTCCGCGAGGGCGGTTTCGATCTTCGCGTCGGCCAAGGCCTTCTTCACGGCTTCAAAATCCTGGGGCGCCGTGATGATTTCGAACATTTTCTCTCCGACTTTGACATCATCCGCGCCGGCATCGAGGGCCACGGACAGCAACGTATCTTCGTCCACTTTCCCTTTCTCGACCGTCAGAAGCCCCTTCTTGTGAAACTGCCATGACACCGCTCCGGCCTCCGCCATGGTCCCATTATTTTTGGTCAAGAGACTGCGAACTTCCGCGACCGTGCGGTTGCGATTGTCGCTCGTAATTTCAAGGAGCAGTGCGGTACCCCCGGGGCCGTATCCTTCCAGGGTGAATTCTTCGTACGACACTCCCGGCAGTTCCCCCGTTCCCCGCTGGATGGCTTTCTTGATCGTGTCGCTCGGCATATTGGCGTCTTTGGCCTTGGAGATGGCCAGACGAAGGCGCGGATTACCGTCTGGGTCGCCCCCGGACCGAGCCGCGATGGTCAGTTCTCGGATAAGCCGCGTGAAGATCTTTCCACGCTTGGCATCCTGCGCCGATTTGTGCCGCTTGATGGTTGCCCAATGACTATGGCCGCCCATGGTTCATTCCCCTGGTAGCTCCCCTCTCCACCGGCTCCCTTTCAGAACCGGTCGAAGACGCCGTGGTGTGATAACGGCGGTCAACTTTTTGTACTCGTAGCATAGGCCTTCCAAAAGAGTCAATGCGCTCGCCGCCCCGGTCATCTCGGCTCTCAACGCATCGATGCAGGAACGAGAACGAACCGCGGAGAGAGCCCGTACACACAACACACTTCTCTATACACGAAGGCGACCGAACGGAATGACCATAAAAAATCAAAAGCCCATCCAGCCGGGCTGAATGGGCCACGATCCACAGGATAAAACCGGCGACCGTGATTACATGAACTTCAGGAACTTCTCCTTGGCTTCATCCATGACCTGGGCCGTCACCGTCTGCAAGCCGCGTTCTCTGGCCACTCGCTCGATCTCTTTGCGGGCCATGGGGCGAATGAAGTCAGGAATGTTCTCCAGCCGCTGCTCTGCCTCGCGCGACCAGACAAGACCGTTCGGCGAGTCGTTTTTTGAATCATCCATCACTTGAAGGGTGATGGTTTTGAACCCCTGTTTGCGGGCATAGGTTTCCACGCTGCTCTGCACCATCGGTTTGACGAAGGCGGGCAAGCGATCGAGCTTTTCCTTCGCGTCCGGAGTCCAGGTGAATTCAGACGACCCGCCGTTGGACGGCTTGCCCGAACTCGTCAAGCCCATCTCCGCGACCATAGCCGAAAACGGGCAGCCGCCGGTCGTTTTTTCTCCCGTTTTTGAAGGAGCCGCCGAGACCGCGGACTTGACCTTCTGCATCTTGTCCGCCAAGGACGCCAGCGTGGGGTCCGCCGCCTCCGCGCGCGCGCCCAGTTTGAGCCCCAACGCGTTCATCATGCTGGTTTCGCCCGCATTGGTCACCATCGAGAATTTGGCGTTGCAGGAGGGGCAGCCGAAGAAGACCCCCAGCGATCCCTCTTCGGGCTTTTCAACCTTCTCGAGGGTCATATACGTTTCACAGGTGAGACAAACGAATTTCATTACAACTCCTTCGCTCCATTCTTGAGCTTGAGCGATCCCCCGACTTTTTCTTCCCTGACCGGCGTGGCGGAATCCAACCGTCGCATCTTCCCGCTGCGTTTACGGTAACACGGAGATTTTAGGCGAGTCAAACCAGCGGGGCGAGAGGTGAGGCGGACGGTCCGCTACAGTTCCCGCCCCTTCCGCCGATAGAGGATGATAGGGAGCCGGTTTTCTTTTTTACGGACATCCGAGAGGTCGATCACATGCCGTCGGCTGAAGAGCTGGTACAATCCTGTGCGTCTATTCCGACGTTGCCGGAAATTTACGTTCACGCGCGAAACGTCGTGGACGACCCTGGTTCGACCGGTGACCACCTCGCCGGCATCATCAAGCGAGACCCGGCCCTCTCAGCCGGGCTGCTTCGCGTCGCCAACGACCCTCGTCATGGATTTCCTCGACAGATCGAGACCATCGAGAACGCCGTCCGTCTCATCGGCCCGCAAGCGACTGCGGAGGTCGTCGGCGCCGCCACGGTCGGACGGACATTTTCGGGAATGCCGGCTTACCTGATGGATGTCGCCAAGTTCTGGCGTAAGAGCCTGCTTTGCGCCCTGCTGGCGGGGAAAATCGCGGAATCGAGCGGCCTCGATGACAGTGCGCGCTTTTACGTAGCAGGTCTGTTCCGTGACATCGGCCATCTGGTCCTTTACCAAACCGTCCCCCAACGAGCCCAGTCTTCTTTTATCGAAGCGGGCTATTTGGAAGCTTCCCTGGCCGACGTGGAACAGTCCAACATCGGATGCGACTTTGCGGAGGTAGGCGGCGAATTCATGAGGTCATTGGGCCTGCCGCTTCAGCTTGAACGGGGGGTCCGTTGGCAGCTCGATCCCGGCAAGGCCGGCGACTTCGTTCTCCATGCTTCTATCGTCCATCTAGCCGGTGCGATTGCCGATCATGAGGAGCCGGTTGAAACAACCAGCCGACGCCCCGGCTGGTTGTCCCTTCACCCTGACGCCGTCTCCTCCACCAAGTTTGCACCAGCCTCCATCCCGACCTTGCTCGCGGAAGCGCAAACCGACCTGCAACGGGTCTTGCGCCTCGTCTCGCCTCTCGCCAAAGCCGCCTGATGTTTCAGAAACGATTTCGCAGGGAAGGGCGGGCACGAGGCGAGGCATCTGAAGACATCCGGCGGAAGCGGACGGTGCGAAACGAACCGACGACGGGCGACAGTCCCACCCCCGGCTCGTCATTAAATGGAATACTGAAAGGTCGACTTGACTCCAAGGGTCTCATCCAACACGCCTCGATGCTTGAGCGCGTCCATGACGTGCTTGATCGCCACGTCGAGATCCACCGGTCCGTTCAAGATTACGTCGGTGTTGGGCGGAGGCTCCTCGGCGGTCTTGCTCACGTGCACGGCGATGACCGGCGCGGGATGTACGAGCGTTCTGATCGCTTGCAACGCTTCCCGATAGGCCAACCCGAAGGGATTCGTGGTGGACACCACGATCAAGCCCGTATCGATCAACAGTCGCGCCACTTCTCCGTATCGCCGCGCCATTTCCGCCGTCTGACTCTTTTCTTCTTCGCTTAAGTCGGCGTCGAGGCCTCGCCGCAAATTTTCGCCGTCCAACAGATACGCATGGCGCCCGTCGGCAATGAGTCGCCCTTCCAATTTTCTCGCCAACAACGATTTTCCGGCATGCCGTCCGCCGGTAAAGAGCACCACCGCGGACCGGTGGCCGTAGTGCTTCGCGCGGTCTTCGACGCCGACTTCACCCTTCACCCACGCGAAGTCTCGCCGGCGCGCCTCTTCTCGCAGCGACTCCTGGTCGTCCGGCACCATTTCCGTCACGATGCCGCCGCCCGCGATGTCGTATTCGTCCACCAACACGAATCGCCCGGTCGCTTCGAACGACGAAGACACATCGAATGCGATCGGAGTCTTGGTCCGGATGGTCAGCTCGGCGACTTGATTCCGACTCACCACCGCCGCCCCCTGTTGCTGATTCAGGTCCGTCGTGTCGATGATGCGATGAAGCGCCGTCACTTCGCACTCGACCTCCTTCGTGGCGACACGCAACACGTACTTTCTCCCCCGCTCCAGCGGTCGCTTACCCAGCCAGAACAGGTTGGCCTTGAACGACGTCGAGACGTGGGGGAGGTCGTTCGCATGGGCGGCGATTTCCCCACGCTCCACAAAGATCTGCTCATCGAGGGTCACGCCGATGGATTGACCCGCCTCGGCGCTCATCGGAAGGGGCTCGACGTTGAACGCTTCGATCGATTTGACGTTGGCCCGCTTGTTCGAAGGAGAGAAGATCAGTTGGTCGCCGACTTTCAGACGGCCGGCCGTGATGCGGCCCGCGATGATGCGACGTGCATCGAACTTGTACACGTCCTGAACGGGAAATCGCAGAGGCTGATCGGCCGAGGCCGTTTCCTTTTTGAAGAGACTGAGGGTGTCCAGGACGGTCGGCCCCCCGTACCACGGCATGGCCCGGCTGCGATCGGCGATGTTGTCGCCGAGCTTGGCGCTGACCGGGATGATCCGTTCGGGGATCGCGCCGAACTGTCCGAGAAACTCCCGATATTCTTTCTCGATGCCGTCGAAGACATCCTGCCGATAGCCGACCAGGTCCATCTTGTTGACGACGACCGCGAACTGACGGACTCCAAGAAGCGAGAGCAGGTACCCGTGTTTTTTGGACTGCTCTTTCACTCCCTCAAGGGCGTCGATCACGAGGAGCGCCGCCTCGGCCCTGGCCGCGCCGGAGACCATGTTTTTAAGGAACTCCTTGTGGCCCGGCGCATCGATGATGATGTACTGCCGTCCCTTCCAAATAAAAAACGTCCGCGCCGTATCGATCGTGATACCCTGCTCCTGCTCTTCCAAGAACGCATCGAACAGGAACGCGTATTCGAATTCCTTTCCTTGCTGGCGGCAGATCGCCTGCACCTTTTCCAATTTACCCTCCGGCAACGACCCGGTATCCGCATAGAGCCGTCCCACGAGCGTGGACTTTCCGTGGTCCACGTGACCGACAATGACGATATTGAAATGCTCGTCCGGTTTCGAAGCGGTTCGCGCCGCCGCCGCCGTCGCCTCGTCCATTACATGTACCCTTTCTTCCGAAGCATCTCCATGCCGCGCCCCGCGTCCTGGGCTCGTCCGGCCCGTTCCGCGATATTCGTCGCCCGCAGCTCTTCGATGATTTCGTCCACCGTCTTGGCGGTGGACTTCACGGGCGTCGTGCAGGGGGCGCATCCCAGACTCCGGTAGCGTGTGCCGTCTCCCTTGTCCAAGTACAGATCGATGAAGGGGATGTTCTCGGCCTTGATATATTCCCAGATATTGACTTCCGTCCAATCAAGCAGAGGGTGGATTCGGATATGGGTTCCCGGCGGGAACGTCGTTTTGAACTGGTTCCACAGTTCCGGCGGCTGATCGCGGAAATCCCAGTCTCCATGTTTGTCGCGGGGCGAGAAGTACCGCTCCTTCGCCCTGGTGCTGTCTTCATCGGCGCGCACGCCCAAAATGACGCCGGTGTACCCTTTCGACTCGATCAGATTTTTTAACGCCGTCGTCTTGAGCGCCGTGCAACAGACATCGCGCCCCATCGTGTGATTCATCCCGGCGGCCAGCGCCTCTTTATTCTGGCCTACGACCAAATTCAACCGCCACTCGCGGGCCAATCGGTCTCGGTATTCGATCATGGCGGGAATCTTGTAGCTCGTATCCACGTGCAGCAGCGGAAACGGCACGTGGCCGAAGAACGCCTTGCGGGCCAACCACAGCAGAACGGTCGAATCCTTGCCCATCGACCACAGCATGGCCAAATTGTCGAAGTGTTTGTAGGCCTCGCGGAAAATGTAGACGCTTTGGTCTTCCAGCTGGCGCAGGTGTTTCACAATTTCTCTCCCTTCACCTCGATCATCTCTGGCTCGCAACCGGTTTGGCGCCCACCGCCTCCCGCGTCAACTCCTCCAACTTGCGGGCCGCGGCCCCTCCTTCAAGCGCCGCCTTCGCCCTGGGGTAGCAGGCCGAAAGCGACTGCCCCTTTCCCGCCGCGTACAACAACATCGCCGCGTTCATCAGGACCCACTCCTTGGGTCCCCCCTGCACCTGATGCTGAAGGATACGATGGAGCAGCTCCGCCTCCCTGTCCCGTTGATCCGGCGGGAAACCCGCCATCTCCCGTGAAGAACCGAGCGCCAGCCCGAAATCCTTGGGGGCCACTCCCAAGGGCGTGATACGCTCATCCCTCAATTCCAGCACCCTGGTCACCGCCGACAGGGAGAGCTCCGGATCACCCTCGACCCCGCGAATGACGAACCCCCTCGGGCAACCGAGCATGCGCAACGCTTCAGCCGTTTTCTCGAAATGCGGGGGATGCGACAGCCCGACCACCTGCGCGGAAGCGCGAGCCGGGTTGAGCAGCCTGGCGATCGGATGAAAGACGTTCCTCACACCCAGCTCCTGTCGCATCTCCAGAAATCGATAGACCGCCGGATGGTAGATGCCGATATCCAAATACGCGAACCCCTTCTTGAGCAGATCCTCGGTCACGGCGCGTGGGGTGGAATCGACCGGGATACCCAGCGCCTTCAGCACTCCGGCACTGCCCGGCCTTCCGGGAATCCCGTCGTAGCCGTGCATCAGCACCGTAGCCCCGGCGGAAGCGGCGACAATGGAGGAAGCCACCAGCGCATGGAAGGTGTCCTGTTTGCCCGCGTAGGTCGGCACATCGACGAGAGCGACTTCTTTCGGAACCGCGAGGGGAGCCACATAATGTCTCACGGCGGCCGTCATGCCCGCCAATTCCGCGACTGATTCCGACTTGAATCGCATGGCGATCAAAAAGGCTCCCGTTTGGGCCGGAGTCGCTTCGCCTTCGATGAGGGCTCTCATCGCCTGCTTGGTTTCATCCCACGTCAAATCCTTGGACGTCTTGGGCCCCTTGGCGATTTTGGCGAGGATGTCCTGAAACGTCATGTTACGACCGATGCAAGCCGCACTCGGTTTTCGCGTGGCCCTGCCAGCGACCGGCCCGCAAATCCTCTCCCGGACGCACCGGTTTGGTGCAATGGGTACAACCGATGCTCGGGTAGTTCCTGTCATGAAGGGAGTTGTACGGCACTTCATAGACCTTGATGTAGGTCCACACATCGGCCCACGTCCATCGTGCCAGCGGATTGACTTTGACCAGACCGAACTTAGCATCCCATTCGATGAGGCCGGCGTCGGCTCTGGAGGGAGCCTGGTCTCTGCGAATGCCGCTAATCCACGCATCGAACTTCTTGAGCACTCCGGCAAGCGGCTCGACTTTCCGCAGTCGGCAACAGAGGTCCGGATCGTTGGACCACAGCGCCTCGCCGTATTGTCGCGCTTGTTGTTCCGGCGTCAGCACGGATTTGACCTGGATCACCTGCGCCGGCGCCAGCCCGTATCGCTCGATGACGCGATCTCTCGTCTCGTACGTTTCCGGAAAGAGAAAGTCCGTATCCAAATAGAACAGCGGAACGGAGGGGTTGATCCGATGGATCATGTCCACTAACACCACGTCTTCCGCGCCGAAACTACAGGCAAGGACGATGTTCGGCGCATACCGCTCGATGGCGGCCGCCAGCACCTCTTGCGGCGGTTTCGATTCAAGCGACTCGCCCCACGAACGGAGGCGGCCGGCGATACCCGAATTTTGGCTGTCCGTCATATCAAGACTCGTCTTCCCTCTCTAGTCCCCGACCTTCTCGACCAGCAGCCGATAGTGCGTCGCTTCCGGCTCCAGCGCCTCTTCCCACAGCACCTTGTGCCCATCGTTCTTGAGGCTCATCGGCACATTCTTGATCGGCTCACCGGCATCCAACCAGACTTCGAGCCGTTCGCCCGCCTCCATCATTTCGAGCTTCAGCTTGGTTTTGACGTAGTTCATCGGACAAGCCACGCCGCGCAGATCGTACACGGGGACGTCGGCCCGAGCCAAAGGGGAAGAGACAAGTTCCGACTTGGGTTCTGGTTTCAGTTCCGGCTCGGCGGTTGGAGTCGCCGTGGCGGTTTCGGCGGTCGGCGCCAACTTAAGGTCCTTGCCCATGCGTTCCGTCGCGGCCCGGCAGGCATCCACGAAGCCCTTCGCAAACGCGATTTTTTCTCTGGCGAATGATTCGCCGCTCTCTTTGCTTCCGAGATCGCCGACCTTCCCGCCAAGGTCCCGGTACTGCGCGGGCACGACGCCCTTCTGCGCGATGCGGGCGTCGAATTCACCGAGCGTCTCGGAGTCGGTCGATGGATCGAGCCCTTCCGTCACCAACAACGCTTTCGCGGCGGCCAGCACGGCCCGATACGCCTTGTTCACCGCCACCGCATACTGGTGCTTTTCGACGTGGAGCCTTGCCAAATAGAGCTCTTGGTCGGCTTCCAAAATTCCGTTTTCGATCATTTCGAGGGCGCCTCCGGCGCACTCGCCGGGGCCATGATCTTCAAGCACAAAGGGATCATCCCCTTCCCAGTCGTAGTAAAACGTGGGGTCCTCCTCATAAGAGGGAACGATCGTATAGGGAATGAGCTCGTCCTTCAGGTCGTTTTTCCCGACGCGGTCGATGAACGCCGGCATCGTTTCACCAGGCTTGCGGTCCCTCCGATACACGTCGATCAAATGCGTAACGGCCGCCGGGACCGCCTTGGCCGGCAGCTTGACCGTCATCTGCCCGATCTTGGCCGTGCCGTTCACCTTGCCCCCGAGATGCAGTTCATACATGGGCAGCGTATGGTCTCCGATCCGTTTGCCGACGCCGTGCAGTCCGATCGTCGCGATGTGGTGCTGGGCGCAAGAATTATGGCAACCGCTGATCTTGACGGTGACTCCGGCCAGATCGTCCGGCACTCGCCCGGCCGGGAAAATCTCGGCCAGCCCCCGAGCCATCCCTTTGGATGAAGTGATGCCCAGACCGCACGTATCGGTGCCTGGGCAGGCGATGATGTCCTCAACGTGCTCGGCGCCCGGATCGGCCAAGCCCTGAAGCGCCAAATCCCGATACAACGCTTCGGTCCGGTCTTCAGGAATCCATCGAATCACGAGGTTTTGATGAATCGTCGTCCGGAGATTGCCGTTGGAATACCGCTCGGCAAGGTCCGCCACCCACCGCATTTGGTCCGCCGTGATGTCTCCCATGAAGAGTTTGATCACGACCGTGACATAACCTTCCTGCTTCTGCGGAATCACGTTGGTCCGCTTCCACGTCTGAAAGGACGTTTCATGGTCGTCCTCGCGATGTCCGTTGGCGGGCGCACTATTGGAGGCCAATCCGCTCCTGGTCGGCATGATCAGTGGAACCGGTCGATCGTCATGGTGGAGCAGTCGGATCGGCCGGTCTGCGGGCAGGTTGTACCCCAAGGCCGTATACGCCGCTTCCCACCGTCGTTTGAATTCTTCAAATCCCAACTTGTCGATGACGAACTTCATGCGGGCCTTGTGGCGGTTTTTTCGATTCCCCAAGGCATCGAAGACTTTGATCACCGCTTCGATGCTGGGGATCAGTTCGTCCATCGGCGTAAACTCTCGCAGCACCTTGGCTATCCGAGGCAGCGGCCCCAACCCTCCGCCGGCCACCATCCGAAAACCGACGGCCCCATCCTCCCGTTTGACGGCCATGAGGCCGATGTCGTGAATGGGAGTCAACGCGCAATCGTGCGCGCACCCGGAAAAGGCGATCTTGAACTTGCGGGGCAAGCTCTGGTTGAGCGGATTGCGGAGGAGATGGTACGCCACCGTTTTGGCGTACGGCGTCACGTCAAACACCTCATCCCGGCATACGCCGGCCAGGTGGCAGGCGGTCACGTTCCGGACCGTATTGGAACAGGCCTCTCTGGTCGTCAGACCGACTTCCGCCAGCCCGCGCATGATCGTCGGCACATCTTTGAGCTCGACGAAATGCATCTGGATATCCTGCCGCGTCGTCACATGGCCGACGCCGGTAGCATACTGGTCGACCAACTCGGCGAGGCGGCGAAGCTGATTCGCCGAAATGCCTCCAAAAGGGATTTTGACCCGTACCATCTGGACCCCGGATTGCCGTTGCCCGTAAATGCCGAACTGGAGGCGGAACGGCTTAAAAAGATCCGAAGAAAGGTCGCCGGCCAGACACCGAAGGGCCTCGGCTTCGAAGGTTTCAATTTCTTCGGCAATGGCGGGCGGAATGGGAATTGTCACGACCTCGACCGTTTTCAGTTGTTGGGGAGTCATTGGGGCATCTCCTCTTGGCGACAATGGGACCGATGCATCTATACCTTTACGGAAACCTGATACGCACTCTTGCGGTTAAATATGATACATGGGGGCATATCGCCCCTCGATCGCCCGTTGCCGCTCGGCCAACTGGTCGATCTTGATCCGCTGAAGAACATCGTGCTCGGCCTGGGCGACCTGCTTCCAGATATGGCCAAGAAGGAGATCCTGTTTAGACTGGTGCCCCCTGGCGGGAAAGCCGTTCGAGGCGCCAGGCTGGAGAACCGGGCCATCGAGCACTTCGAGAATATCGGCGACCGACAAAGCGGACGGTTCTTTGGCGAGCCTGTATCCACCGTGCGCCCCTCGTAAACTGTCGATCAATCCCCCTTTCTTCAGGGCGAGGAGGACTTGCTCCAAAAATTTAATCGGGATCGCTTGGCGTCTCGCAATCGATCGAGCTTGTACTGGAACTTCTTTCCCATGGATTGCGAGATCGATGGTAGCCATGATGCCGTACAGAGCCCGCCGGGATACCTTCATTCTCTCTTTTTATTCTCTATTATTCCCGTATGAATTATTCGTCTATCACGTTCTTTCTCGCTCTGTCAAGCCACATTCCGAGCAACAAGGCAAATCACCAGGGCTCCGGCCCGGGCGCTTGCGTCACACATCTCCCTTATTCCCTCTATTCCCTCTCGCGCCAGTCCATTCGGAATTGCCTATAAAACCGTTGCCGATGTCTTCTCGGCATAAGCCCATGAAATTTGCGATTGCACGATCAAAGCAACTCGCCCGATTCCTGTCCTCGTAAAAATGAATTGACATCATTCTCCCCGCGGGCAATAATCCGCCCCTCTTCGCGTGGTACCTCATGGCTGTGCCCTCACCGGTGCTGACAATCCTTGCATTGACCGCGGACGGCGAGATACAAGCACAGCTTAAGCATGCGCTGCGCGACGCATCGGTCACCGTCGTGCGCGATGCGGCCGCCTTTCAAAGAGAGGCGTCCAAACATTCCTTTGATGCGGTCATCATTGAATCTCGCGGAGGGCTTGAGCGGTCTCTGGCGTTGCCGGTTTCCGTCGATCCTTCACGGACTTTAGTCATTGCCGGATCCCGGGCCGTGCTTAAAAAATCCGCAAAAACGATCTTCGATCGCCACCTCGCCCCTTCAACAACCGGCTCGCATTCCGGAAAACATCGCGATGACTCATTGCAAGGTTATCTCGAAACAAAGATGGGCGATTTCGTCAGAAGCATGAGAAACGGCTCCGCAAAAAACCTCTATCCGGTCTTGATCTCGGCGATCGAACGCCCCCTCATCACCTCGGCCTTGCAAGAGACCCAGGGCAATCAGATTCAAGCCGCCGAACTGTTAGGGCTAAACAGGAATACCTTGCGGAAAAAGATTCTCGACTTACATATCCCGTTGAAGCACACGCGAAGAAAAACTCGACAGACTCGATAGAGCTTCCCTTTGGGTCCCCGTCTTCGCTGGTTTCTCCAAGCAACACCGGACTTTGCCTGTTTGACTCCGACACGAACACGTTGAGACTCCTCCTCGGAGCACAGGGTGACACTCCGCTTATGGAGCAGAAACGAAACGACGGCTCGTTTCGATTGGCTGGGGCAGGAGACGGGCGGTTCCGCACCGCTTCCTTCCCTCCGCTTTTCTTGACACCTTGGGCTGGCCTATATTAGCATGCGCGACCGGACGATAGGCGCGTAGCTCAGGGGGAGAGCGCTACCTTGACACGGTAGAGGTCGACGGTTCAAGACCGTCCGCGCCTACCACGGTCGAGGCATCCCAGCGCCTTCAACGGCGGGGTGCCTTTATTGTTTTTACGCGACCGCTAAATCTTCTGGTCCGATGAAAGTCACAGTCAAAGACGGCCCTACCGGTGATGTGCAAACCGGCCATACGGTCGGAACCGCTTTGTCTGCCCTGGGAGTTCCGGTCGGTATCGATATTGTAGCGGCACGGGTCAACGGGTCGGTCGTCGACCTTTCGACACCGTTGCGCGAAGACGCCGTCATAGAACCGCTTCGGTTCGATAGCCCGGAAGGCCGTGAAGTATACAGGCACAGCAGCACGCATATCATGGCGCAGGCCGTCAAAGAGCTGTTCCCGACGGCCCAATTGACGATCGGACCCGCGCTGGAAGACGGCTTTTATTATGACTTCGCCTATGAGCGGCCGTTCACCCCGGAGGACCTTGAGAAAATCGAGAAACGGGCCCGCGAGATTCTCGCACGAAACTTGACGATCACCAGAAAAGAACTGTCCAAACAAGAGGCGGTCGAGTTTTTCAAAGCGCGAGGCGAGCGGTATAAGGTCGAGCTGATCGAAAATTTTCCCGAAGGGGAGCAGGTTTCCATCTACGCCCAAGGAGATTTCGTCGATTTGTGCCGCGGCCCGCACGTGCCCTCGACGGGACACGTCGGCGCCTTGAAGCTCCTGTCGACCGCAGGAGCCTATTGGCGCGGCGATGAGCGGAATCCCATGCTCCAGCGGATCTATGGCACCTCCTTCCCGACAAAAGAAGAGCTGGACGCTCATTTGGCCCGTTTGGAAGAGATCAAACGACGGGATCACCGGAAGGTGGGGAAAGACTTGGATTTGATTTCCGTCCAAGACGAAATCGGCCCCGGCCTGGTGCTGTGGCATCCCAAAGGCGCGATGATCCGGCTGTTGATCGAGAATTTCTGGCGCGAGCAACACATCAAAGACGGCTACGAGTTGGTGTATTCTCCCCACGTCGCTCGTCTCGACTTGTGGAAAACCAGCG